>CAZKTB010000064.1:0-8355 GCA_964555485.1 uncultured Thiopseudomonas sp.
ACAGAAACATCCAGGACTGCATATTGATTTGAGCGTTGTAGCCAGCCGGTTTCAGCAACGCAAAGGCGTGCTCCATAAATATGGCAAACAGGTCAGATTTACTATTGGGGTACGCCTTGCCAGCAAAGGCTTTGATGTCGGCATTCATGCCTTTGCTGCCCATATAGGGCGGGTTGGCAATCACGGCATCGTAGCGTTGGGCCAGTATCCATGCTTGATGGATGAAGGGCAGCAGGGTGGTGGCCGCCTGCTTTTGCATGGTGTCGCCGTCGAGCTGAAGGCGGTGCAGTTCGGCCAGCAGCTCACTCAGCGGCTGCTCGTCTGCAGCGCGAATGTCTATCAACGAACCAAAGGTTTTGGCCTGGGTGAAGGCGCACAGGGTGCGCTGGATAAGCGCATGGCGCTGATCGGCGGCTGGGGCACTCAGGCTGGATTGCTCGGACTCAAACAGGCTCTGTGACTGGCCGTGGTGCCAGTCACCGGTGAGATTCAGTGCATTCCACAGCTCGTTGATTTTCAGGTGGGTGGTTTCTTGCAGGCTGAGAATGTTCAGCTGCACTTCACCTTCGGCAATGCGGTTGAACAGGCGGCGGTCGTCTTCACGGGCCAGCATCAACAGTGAAAACCCGGCCAGTTGCCCGGCGCGGTCATCAATGTCCAGTCCAAACAGGTTGTGTTGCAAGATCAACTTGGGAATGTCACGGCTGCGGTAGCCACGCTCCAGATAGATTTCTTTGAGCAGTTGGTAGGCTTCCACCAGGATATGGCCGGAGCCACAGGCGGGGTCGAGTACCTTGATGCTTTCCGGTTCGATGCTGGCCGGTGTGGTGGCGGCCATTTGCTGTTGGACTTCCTCGGGTTGCTGGCCGGGGTCGATGTAGTATTCCAGTTGTTGCCGAATGGGCGAGTCAGGATAGGTCATCAGCCATTTGCGACCAATGGAGTTTTGCACCAGGTATTTAACGATCCAGTTGGGGGTGAACAGCTGGGTAGCGGCGGGGATATCTTCGCTTTTGACCACCTTGCCGATGACCTGGTCTTTTTTGTCGCTGATGTAAAACTGGTAGAGCCAGCCGATGATCTCGATCTCGGCCCAGTCTTCTTCGGGGATGGATTCGACCAGCTGATGCACCAGCGAGTCGGTTTTGGTCAGGTTATCGGGCAGCAACAGGGCGGTGGCGTTGTCCAGTGCTTCAAACAGGAAAGGCATGGACTGATGCAGGTTGTGACACTGGGCCAGCAGCAGCTCCCGGTACAGCTCTTCGTCTTTATCGCCGGCCAGTTTCAGCTCAATGAGCTGTTCACGGTTAAGGGCAGGGGACAAGGCTTCCAGCTCGATGTCCAAGCACTCGTCCAGCAGTTGAAAATGGCCGGGCTGGCTTGGGTGGGACAACACACGGCGACCGTGGTCAAGAAAACCTTTAAGCTCCATGTAACGGATGGCGCACAGGCGGTTAAACCAGCTGTAAGCGGCTTGCTCCATGGCCTGGGCAAAGCCCATCTGCTCAACACGCTTTTCCAGCGCCTGGCGGGCGGTGGCAATCGACTTGGGAAAGGGCCGGTCGTTGATGATGGCAAAGTCGCCCTTGATTTCCAGCGGTGCAATGCCCTTGGCTGTGACACCATAGGTGGTGGCCTGGCGGGTTACGGCGGCAATAAAGTCGGTACGGGCTTGTGGAGCATAGCGCTTGATGGCGGCGGTGTTCATGGCATGTCCTTCTGGGTCACTGGCTGGGTCACTGGCTCAGGTGGCTGCGCTACTGAATGTATCTGGCTCAGAGGAATAGTGATGCGCAAGCGGTTGGCTATTTCTTCAATAACGTGCTGGCCACCCGCAGTGTTGGCAAAGGCCACCAGTGTTTTCAGCAATGGCTGCAGCGATGACAGGTCGCGCTTGAACTCCAGTTGCTTGCCTTCGGGTTGCGCAAGCAGCTGTTCAAGAGGAGCGGTTAGACTCATGGCATCACCTAATCCGTATCCGCTGGTTGGCGGAGATGGCTTGCTTCAAGCGTTTTTCCAGCTGCTGGAGAAAGCGTTCAACATCCTTTTCGGTTTCCATATACACACCCAGACCGCTTTGGTTGTAGAGCTCGCTGGTGCGGATTTCGACCACGGGCTTGGGCATAGGCTGCGGCGGTTGGGTAATGGGGCCGGGATGCTCTTCCTGGGTGCCGGAAGTGGCGGGGCTGCCCGTTGTAACCTCTGACTGGCGGCTGGCTGCTTGAATGGCCTGCTCAAGTTTATCCAGACCTTCTTCGAGCTTGTCGCGAGCCTGCTCGGTGTACAGCATGAAAATTTCGGCAATGCTGCCCATTGTGTCGGGCTCGGCTTTGAGCAGCTGCAGGGGGCGCAGCAGGCTATTGCTCAATTCGGGGGTGGCGATAGTGCTGCGTTCAATTTCCTGTTGTAGCTGGGCAATGTAACCGTCGATTTGCACGCGTGCGATTTCACGCTGTTCGTCCAGCAGGGTGGTATTGATGCGATCAACCTGCTCGATCAGACCAGCGACGCGCTGGAGCTGCCCCCAGGGCGTTTCACTGGCGAAGATGTCCCGTAACGCCTGAAGTGCCTGGCTGGCGGTGGCGTTTTTACCCAGAGCTACCTTGTTGCTGTCAAAGCGGTTAAGGGCGGCTTGCAGTTGTTGCCAGCTGTGCAGCTGACGCTCGTAAAATTCGTTGAGGTCATGGTAGTCCTCTTCCAGATCCAGCAGATCGTTTTTGTGCTGGTTGACGGCCTTGAAGAAGTCGAAGCTGTCTTCATTGGCCAGAATGCGCTCCAGTGTCCGCAGGCATTCAGCAATCAGGTCTTTGCCCGGGAAGCGGCCGGCCTCGGTTTTGCTTTTGTAGGACTTAAGCTGAGAAAGCCACTGCCCCAGGTGTTTAAGGAAAAAGTCGTGCAGCTCGCTCTCGTCTTGCGGGCCAATGGCGGAAAAGAGGTCTTTGGTCAGCGCACGGGCGCTGGCCAGCTCGCCTTCTGCGGTCTGGCGCTTTTTCTGGACAGAAATTTCACGGCGACGGCGGCTGTTTTCCAGATAGTCGAAGCATTCATGCAGCGGCACAAAGGGGCCGCCGACATGGAAGGTGATGCGGCCGGTGGCTGCCAGGCGTGCCAGCAACAGCAGGATCTCGCCGTCGGGCCAGCCGTAAGGGCGTTTGCTGAAGCGTTCCACCAGATCACTGACCAGCAGCCGTTCGTTGCCGCTGGCCCGCAAGGTGATGTATTGCTCCACTTCGCGTATGGCCTGCCCATTGGCGTCATCACCGCCCAGCTCCAGTCCCAGTTGGGCAATATCGTCACTCAGCAGTACCGCACGCACTTCGCGCATGGGCTCGTCTTGCAGGACGCGCAGGTAGTCCAGCTTGCTGTAGGTGTTTTGCAGCAGGTACAGGAAAAACTCGTCCATGCGGCTGGGGATGCTGTTGCTGACGGGCTTGAGATGTTGGCCCAGCGCGTAGACATCGGCGTCCAGCAGCATTTCTTCCAGCCGCAGGCGCAAACGTTTTTTGCGCTCCTGGTTTTCACGGCCACGGTCAGCAAGGATGCGGGTTAGCTCTGGCTGGCTGCCGTCATCGTTAAGACGGATAAATTTGTTGGTTTTAAGCCAGGTGCGTAGCTCGCTGAAAAACTCTTTGTCATCCGGCAGGCGCAGCAGAATACAGCCGCCAGAATCGTTGCTTTGCAGCAGGTTACGGCCTTCGCCTTTGAAACTGTACTCAGGATTGAGTGGCGACAGGATTTCCATACGCAGGTCGCATTCAAAGCGACCGTCCAGGCTGTGACCATCCAGAAAGCGGCCAATGCTGTAGTCGGTACGATTTTCGTTGTAGCGGAACTTGTTGCGGTCTTTAAGCAGATCTTTGTAGATGAGGTTGGCCAGCTCCTTGTTTTCGTCGTTGGCTGACAGGTCGGTGGCCTTGATCTTGCGACTGATGTCCCGCTCTTCGTTGGTCAGGAACAGGTATTCCTCGCCATTGCGGGTGATCAGGCTTTCTTTTTCCAGACGGTGCAGGCTGTCTTCGATGCGTTGGCGCAGGGCCAGCTTGTCGGCATCAATTTCTTCCAGGCTCAGAGTTACCAGGTTGTTGACCGTGCCTTTGATGAGCTCGACATAGCGGATCATGAACAGGGTGCGCAACATTTGCACATCGAAGTTATCTAGGCTGGTGTTTTCAGAGGCTTGGTCGATGGTGCGTTTGACAGCAGTATCCAGGAAGCCTTCGACGGCACGATAAAAACTGTGCATGGGCACCAGAGCGCCGATGTCTTTGTTGGCAACAGACAAAGCAGCCATCTGGAAGGCATCCAGCATGGAACGCTCACCGTAGGCCAGGTGAGCCCCGGTGGCACCTACTTTGCGAATTTCCTCAAAGACTTTTTGGACCAGCTGGAAGTGATAGGGCACAAAGGGGTAGTTGGCGATAAAACCTTCGGCACTGTCCACGCTTTTAAGGGTGGGGCCGGAGCGGTCAAAGCTGATCTGGTTACGCAGGATGTCGCCTTTTTCGTCCCACAGCTGGCGCAGCCTTTCTTCGGCATCCGGGGTTTTACGCAGCAACCTTTTCTGGATCACTTCGTCGGTGTTGGAGCTGGATAATGACAGCCGTGTTTTGAAGCGCCCGGCAATTTTGGAGAAGTCGTTGGCTTTGGCGGCGGTCAGCTCGCCCAGCACGGCGTCCATGTCGGCCTGGGAGGTGACGATAATCCAGGCGCGACCGTTACAGATGGTGCCGAGGTTTTCAGTGATGGTTTGCAGAGTCAGCATCAGGCGAGTGTCGCTGCCGATGTACTGGCCCACTTCGTCCACCAGGAACAGCATGCGATGTTCCGGGCTTTGACTGTCCAGATATTCTTTGACCCAGTGACAGAAGTTTTCCACCGAAACGCTGAAATTTTGCTCGGACTCTTCAAACCATTTGTGGGCAGCCTCGGGTGACAGGCTGAGTGCAGCGGCCAGCGCCTGCTCAACGTCGTCCTGGTAAAACTGGAAGCCGTCACGCTCGTCTTCCCAGCGGCTGCCTGTGCTGGCTTCAAAGGCATCCTTGAATTGCTGATAGACCCCGCGCTGGTCAAGGTGGCGCTCCATGTGAGCGATGTGTGGATAGTCGCTACAGAAGCCAAGGTGCTCATTAAACACGCGCAGGAATACGCTCAGAATGGCGTTGCCGCCATCGTTGGAACCCGCCTTGCTTTCGATGTTGAACAGGATGACATCAGCCGGTGTGTTGGCTGCCTTTTGCAGGTCGGCACGAATCATGGCATCGCGCAGTTTGCTTTCGTCGAAAAACTCGATGGCTTTTTGCGGCTGACCCTGTGGAGTACGGGCTTCAATGTTGGCCAGCAGGTAAGACAGGGTTTTCAGGAAGTGCGATTTACCCGAACCGAAGAAGCCCGAGATCCACACGCCGACACGGTTGGCGATGGACGGGTCATCCAGCCGTGTGGCGTAGGATTCAAAGAAGGCCCTGAAGTGGCGCTCCAGTTCGTTGGTGACCACATACTCGTCAAGTTCCTGATAAACGGTTGCGTCATCGTCCTGGTCAGCTTTCACTACGCCATTGATCGGGCGGTCGAGTTGTTTGAAGAAAAGTTCCTGAATGCTCATGCCTGTTTCCTTGTCAGGGTGCCAGCTTGAAGGCACGGTAATAGTTGTTACTGGTGATGCGCCCAAACAGGCTCATGGACTGGCCGGTGTACTGCCCGGGGTAAAACATCACCAGCGGGCGGTGGCCCAGCAGGGCGTGCAGTTTGTTGAGTAAGTCGTGTGCCCTGAGCACTGGCCAGACCGAGCCGATACCGGTGACCAGCACAATGTCCTGCTCGGCGGCGTTGTAATGCTCGACCATAAAGGGCGCAAATTTCTCCATGTGCAACGGGCCGGACAACGCCTTGAGCAAGGCCTGATTACCTTTGGCGGTTTGTATGGCGATGGCCTTTTCAGTGAAGTTGCGACTGTCCAGGTAATCCTTGAGGGTTTGCAGCAGGTTGATGTGCACAACCTTCAGGTGTGCTTGCTTTTTGGCGAGCATGTCGGTGATGAGCTTGACGTGTTCGCGCACCTGTAATTCGTCTTCGGCGTTGTATTCAAAGATCCAGAAGCCGATTTCGTTGCCCAGTCCACGGCTCTCAAGAAATTCTTGAGAGAGGATTTTTTCGGGTATCTGGTTCAGGCGGGCCTGCAATTCTTTATTCATGCGTCAGTATCCGTGTCGTCGCTGCGTGGGCTGGAAATGCGCAGGCAGGCGAGAATGCGGTGGCGGTAGCTGTCTTCCAGCAGGGTTCGTACTTCCGGGCGAATCAGCACATGCTGAAGCTGCAAGCTGCGGGTGTTTTTCAGGTAACCGGCTTCCGTCAGGATACGCAGCGCCACCTGTCCCATTTTCTTTTTGCTGCTGGTTGTCCAGTCGGCAATGGCCGGGTCGCGGTGGACTCGATCTTGCAAAAAATCATCCCACTGCCAGGCATCCAGTGTGGCCGCCTGGGTGATATAGGCATCACTGACCACGGTTTCCATAAATTCGACCAGCAGCAGGTTGCGCTCCAGCGCTGAACATAGCGCAACCTGGGTTGCCAGTTCGTCATCGCCATTGAGTAAAGCTTGCCAGAAGGGCGCTTCCAATAGTTCCAGTCTTTTACGCAAGGCTTGGGCGACGCGTCTGGCTGTGGCTGGACTGCGTTTCTGTAGGCGGTTGTCGGTCATGATTGCTTGCTGCCAGTCGGCTTCGCTGGCGTTTTGCAGTAGCAACTCAGCCACCACCCGGGATTCACGGACTTGCAACGAGCCGCCAGTCAGGTCTCCTTGATACGAAAAGTCCCGGATCATCCTTGCCCCCAGGATTCAAACATATAGGGCGCAATCACCGGGAAGTCTTCGGGGTGCAGGGTTAGCGGATACGCCAGCGCATTTTTGCTTTGTGCCTGATCAAAGGCTACCGGGTAGCGTTGCAAACTGTAGTGCACCAGAGCGGCTCGTGTTTCTATGGTGAGGGCCCCGTTTTGCATGGCGTAATCATGCTCGATTAGCCGTTGTTGATTCTTTTCCAAACGGGAGTTGGCCACCAGTCGAAAGCTGACTTTGGTATGCCAGAGCGTGTCCTCGTTGTCGGTGACGGGCGGAGTATCAGAACGCTCAGGTTGGCCATAAATTCTGGAGAGCAGGAAATCCCGGAATTGCTGCCTTTTATGGCAAAAAGCACGAACATGCCAGCGAAACCCGCTATACACCAGTGTGTGCGGAACAATTTCACGAGGATGCGGTTCAGGGTTGGCCATTGAGGCATAGTGAATACACAGGCTGGCAGGACTGCGACAGGCCAGCAGAAGCTCCCTGACTGTTTCTGGGCGTACGGCTCGATCAGGAAGCTGGACTGCGGCGATATTGGGATGGCTTTCCATGACATGAGCCATGGGTTCTGAGCCATGCGCTGCTACCAATAGCAGGTATTCATTGACATGACCGTCACAATAGATGGGACGAAAGCTGCTAACGGGCTTGTAACCACGCAGGCTGCTGTCGTATTCAAGTGACTGCGGATTGATTTCAGTCTGGTACAGCTTGATGTCTGCCGAGGCTTGCTGCCGGCTGATGCCGAACCAGTCGCAAAGCCTGGGCGTGGCAAGACGGCCTTCCCAAAGGACGATGAGTTCAAGGGCTTTGAGGCGCTGTATTACCTCGGGCCTAAGTTCGGACACGGCAAGTTTCCTGGCTCCAAATTATGAAGCATGATGCCATGTTAATAGTAAAAGTGTAAAGCTGCTTAACAGGTGGATGCCGCACAACAGGCTTCTAGATTCGTGGTGTGGCAATGGTCTCCAGAATCACTTTCACGGCAGCTCATCAAGCGTGGTGCTTCCACCCGGATAGCAACAAAACGCGTCCACTTGGGTAGTGTAAATTTGCTACCGCTTGGTCCCATGAGCAGCACTCATTTTTCAGTCCGCATCTTGCTGGCGAAAAACAGGCTGATTCAGGCTTGGTCCCAATGTGGTCTCAATTTGGCCCCAAGTGAAAAATGGCGATTTTGAGACCATGTACAGCAGCTATCAAGCCGGCGACTGGGTCTCTGCTTGTATATAGAATGCTGTTTTGAATGAAAAGGGGTGTTGCGAGAGGTTCTTCGATCAATCAGTTTCTGTAAGACGTTGATTGCAGAAGAGAATGGCGCACCCGACAGGAATCGAACCTGTGGCCTCACCCTTCGGAGGGGTGCACTCTATCCAACTGAGCTACGGGTGCGTGGTGCGGAGTGTATCAGATTTTGAGCATCGCTCTCGTGACCAGTTTCTTTGATGAGTGCTGCCTTCGGAGGGCGGCACTCTATCCAACTGAGCTACGGGTGCGTGGCGCGGATTATACAC
>CAZKTB010000065.1:0-8320 GCA_964555485.1 uncultured Thiopseudomonas sp.
GGATGCTGCCAGTGCACCAGAGCTTCGCAGCCGGCGATTTGCCGGTCGCCCAGTGAAAACACCGGCTGAAAGTGAAGTGTCAGCTGGTTGTCATCCAGGGCTGCACGCAGTTCGCTGGCAATGCGCAGCTTGCGGGTTGCGGTCTCGGTCAGCTCGGTATTGTAAAAGGCATAACTGCCGCGTTCGTTTTCCTTGGTTTTCACCAGGGCGGTTTCTGCATCGCGCAAGATCTCTTCGGCGCTGGCGGGTTCGGGATACATGCAGATGCCGATGCTGACCGTCAGGGAGAGGTCCTGACTGTCGATGAGGAACGGCTGGCGGAACAGGGCCAGAACCTTTTCTGCGGTATTGGCAGCCTGGAAGCCATCATTGCAGCTGTCACAGACCATGGCAAATTCGTCACCACCAAAGCGGCTCAGGGTGTCCTGCGGGTCGATGATCTGCTGAATGCGTGCAGTGATCTGTTTGAGCAGGTCATCCCCTTTGGCGTGACCAACACTTTCGTTGATCGATTTGAAATGATCGATGCCGATGATCAGCAGGGCCGCCCGGGTTTTCTGCTTGGTGGCACGGTGCAGCGACAGTTTCAGGTGCTCATGCAGCAGGGTACGATTCGGCAGGCAGGTCAGAGGGTCGTAATGGGCCAGGAAGCTGAGCTCGGATTGAGAGTCTTTCAGCTGTGCGATATCGGAAAAAACTGCAACCCTGTGGGTGATCAGGCCGTGCTCGTCACGCAGCTGGGTAATGGTTTGCAGCTGGGGCAGCACTTCGCCATTTTTACGGCGGTTCCAGATTTCACCGGTCCAGTGGTCCTTGCTGTCCAGCGAGCGCCACATTTCAGCGTAGAACTCCTTGCTGTGGCGTCCGGACTGCAACAGGCGTGGCGAGTCGCCGACAATTTCCGCATAGGAGAAGCCGGTGATCTTGCTGAACGCAGGGTTGACGAAAACAGTGATGTTGTTGGCATCAGTAATCAGCACGCCCTCATGGGTACTGTCGAATACCGCGTTGGCCAGGCGCAGGCGCTCGGAGTTTTCCCGGCTCTGGCTGATGTCGGCGGCAATGCCGATGAAGCGTACCGGCTCGTTGTTCTCACTGAACAGGCGGCCGCGTGAATGAATCCAGCGGTAGCTGCCATCCTTGTGCCGCATGCGGTAGGTGTTTTCGTAGGTCTGGTCGCTGTTTTCGCTCAGCATGCGGGTGATGCGCCGCTGCACATGCTCGCGCTCGTCCGGATGCAGCAGTTCACGCCAGCCTTGCTGGTCGCGGGCGAACTCGTTTGGCTCGTAGCCGAGCATGGCGCTATAGGGTCTGGAGAAATGGATGCTGGTGCTGCCATCGGCCAGTTGCCAGTCCCACAGGCACTCACCAGCGGCGTCCAGAGCCAGTTGCAGCTGCTGTTTTTCACTGAGTGAGTGCTTGTCGCTGCTCTGGCTGAGCATGTGCTGCAGGACGTAAAAGATGCCGGTAGCCACCATCACCACTGCTGCCAGCACTATGAACAGAAGTGCCGGTGACAGGTCGGCGCTCAGAACGAGCGAGGCACAGCCAGCCACGCTTGTGATGGATATGACTAGGTGGAGCAGGCTGGTTTTCAGCAACAGATTCTGATTCATGTAGGCGATGGCCCCGGACATGGATGCCTGCAATGCATGCGGAGCATGACAGCCTGCATCAAATTATCTTGAGGCCTGATTATACGTGGCGCGGGAAGGGTGCTCAATGTGGCGGAACAAGCTCAGTCCCGCACTCCCAATGCGAACCAGTAAGGTTCGAAGCTCTGCTCGACGCTTTGCGCAACCAGCTGGATGAAGTCCTGGTAATCACCGCTGGTGTGGGCTTTGTCGAGTGCCTGGTAATAGGCTAGTCGCTGGTCTATCCGGATCAGGGCAGCTGGAAAACCGGCCTTCATCAGCTCCAGGTTCATCAACAGGCGGCAAGTGCGGCCATTGCCGTCGGTAAACGGATGAATCTTTACCAGCTCAGCATGCAAGCGAGCGGCACGTTCGACCGGGTGCAGTTGCTGTGCGATGGTTTGTTGCCAATTGACCAGAGCCTGCATTTGCTCTGGTACAGAAAGGAAGTCGGGTGGCCGGTGACTGGCTCCGGAAATCAGCACGTTTACCTTGCGATACTGGCCGGCATTGTCCTGGTCGATGTTTTTCAGGATCAGGCCGTGCAGCTGTCTGATCTGCCATTCACTCAGCTGTTCTTGCTGTTGTACCAGCTGCTCCACGTACAGTATGGCTTCGCGGTGATTGATGGCTTCGAAGTGCTCACGCAGGGATTTGCCGCCTACGGTAATACCTTCGAGGGCTACCCGTGTTTCTTGCAGGGTTAGCGTATTGCCTTCTATGGCATTGCTGTGGAAGGTCCAGTTGACCAGCAGATTGTCATGCAGGTTTTCCACTACTGTTGCTGGTAGCGGACGATAGCCGTCGAGTTTGGCCTTAAGTTGATCGAGTTTCCGGAACATGGAGCATGCCCTCGATACAGGGAGCGTGAGGCAATCCATTAAAACAAAAAAGGCCGTTTCAAATGAAACGACCTTTTAAAAATGGTGCCCGGAGACAGAATCGAACTGCCGACACGAGGATTTTCAATCCTCTGCTCTACCGACTGAGCTATCCGGGCGACGGGCGCTATTAAACGTCTTTTGCCTGAACATGTCAAGCCCTTGCGCCACAAGTGGTCATTCGCTGGGCGGAACATAGCCTTCAGCGCGTTCGAATTCTTCGCCGGCAAAGTATTTGTTCATTTCACCCATGATGTATTTGCGATCCTTGGGGTCCATCATGTTCAGGTGGCGCTCGTTGATGATCATGGTCTGGTGGTGCTGCCACTCGTCCCAGGCTTTTTGCGAGATGTTCTGGTAGATGTCTTCGCCACGGGCGCCGGGAAAGGGTGGCTTGGCCAGGCCGGGCAGTTCTTCTTTATGCAGGCGGCACATTACGGTACGGCTCATCTGGTGCTCCTTGATTGGGACTGGCTGCGCAAAAGTTTCTTCACGGGGGCGGCCAGGCCGATGGATGGGGGATGCTCCCTGTTATACCAAACCTGTGGCGTGGTCGTCATCTCCGCCACGCCGGCAACTTGTGCCTGAACAAGCCAGGGCTGGATATGTAGACGGAAATGGCTGAAGGTGTGACTCAGGACTGGGAGGCTGTTGCGGCCGGTTTCGGCCAGTTGCAGGCTTTGCAACAGCTGCGGCAGCTGCTCGATGCCGTCTAGCTCGGGCAGGCTGTAAAGGCCGCCCCAGAGCCCTTGTGCCGGACGCTGTTGCAGCAGAATCTCGCCATCAGGATTTTCCAGCAGGATCATGCAGGTGTGCTGTTCTGGCAGGACTTTCTTTGGCCGCGGTACCGGTAGTTGATCTTGCAGGCCGAGCAGGCGGGCCTGGCAGCCAGCCTGTAGCGGGCAGCGGTCGCAGTCCGGTTTGCTGCGGGTGCACAGGGTGGCGCCAAGATCCATCATTGCCTGGGTATAGGCAGCAGCCTGTTTGGCTGACGGGGTTAGTTGTTCGGCCAATTCCCAGAGTTGTTTGGTGGCGGCGCTGGCACCGGGATACTCGCGCAGAGCCGAGTAGCGGGCCAGTACCCGCTTGACGTTGCCGTCCAGTATGGGTGCACGCAGGCCCATGCCAAGGCTGGCGATGGCGCCGGCAGTGCTGCGGCCGATACCGGGCAGACTGGCCAGCTCTTCTACGGTACGGGGAAACTCGCCGCCATGCTGAGTGACCAGCAGTTGTGCGGTTTTGTGCAGATTGCGAGCGCGGCTGTAATAACCCAGGCCGGTCCATAGATGCAGAACTTCATCCAGCTCACCGGCGGCCAGGCTGTGCAGGTCAGGAAAGCGCTGCATGAAACGCTCAAAATAGCCCAGTACAGTAGCGACCTGGGTTTGTTGCAGCATTATCTCGGAAATCCATACCCGATAAGGACTGACGTTCTGTTGCCAGGGCAGATCCTTGCGACCGTTCCTGGCTGCCCAGGCCAGCACGGCGGCGGAAAACTCGATGTTGGTCACTTCCTGAACAGACCTTTCAGTGCATCCTTCAGGTCGGGACTGACCTTGTCCTTGAGTTTTTCCTCGATTTTCTCGGTCAGCTTGTCACCGGCCAGTCGGGTGACAATGCGGCTCAGGCCGTCCTGGTCGATGCGGCAGTTCTGGCCGGCATCGGCCAGCGAGCCGCGACAGTGCACCGGCCATTCGATGCCGACGTAGCGCTTGTTGATGGTACAGGCGGGGTCGGGCATCGGGCGGGTATCGCCCTGCAAGATGATGTCCAGACGCTGGTCCATGCCCATGTGGTTCAGGTCGAGCGTGCCCTTGCCCTTGATGCGCAGGCCCGGGATGGCGATCTGTACATCCGGTGTGGTAGCTACGCCGTTGCGCAAGCTGGCGCTGGTTTTCAGCTGGGTAAAGGGCGTGCTGGTGCGGCTGTAGTCCTGGCTCAGGGACTTGCGGTTGAGCGTGGCGATGGCCTGACACAGCTGCTGCTCCAGGTTGGAGTCGGGCAATGTGCCATCGACAATCTCCAGATTGGCCTTGCCGCTCAGCTGGCTGATCCACTGACGCTCACTGTTGCCGCTGGTGTTGAGTTGACTGTCGAGCTTGAGCTTGCCGGTAATGGGCGCTTCTTCGCCCAGTGCGGTCAGCAGCTTGTCTATTGGTAGCTGTTCGATGTTGCTGTTCAGGCTCAGCCTGGCCGGTTGTGCCTTGCTGTCCAGAGTGGCGTTGACGGCGATGCTGCCGCCATACAGGTGACCCTGGAATTGCTTCAGGTCGAGCTTGCCGTTGCGGGCGTCAAGCTTGAGTGTGACGTTCTCAAAGGGCAGTTTTTCCATGGTCAGCTGGTTAAGAGTCAGCTGCAGATCCAGATTGAGGCCGGCCAGATCGCTTAGTGGCAACAGCTCGCTGTCATCCCAGGGGTTGCCGGCTGGTATGGCTGGTGGCAGGTCGCCGCCAGAACTGCTGGTTGCGGTACTTCTGGCCGGTTTTTCGGTCGGAGTTGCGGTTGGCAGATAGTTGTCCAGGTTGAACTGGTCGCCGGTCAGCTGTACCAGCAGGGCGCCTTGCTCCAGATTGCGGACGCCCAGCTTGCCACTGAAACTGCTGTCGTCCAGGCGCAGGTTGGCGTTGTCCAGCAGCAGGCTGTTGTCCGTACCCTGCAGGTTGGCAGTCAGCTCGAAATGGCCAAGGGCAGACTTGCTTTGCATGGCCGGCAGCTCGATGCCGATGCTTGGCAGAAATTCGCGCAGGCTGAACGCAGCCAGTGATAGCTGGCCGGTAACGGCGGGCTTGTCACTTGGCTGGCTGACGTACAGCTCGCCCATGCCCTTGAGCTGGTTGACCGAGAAACGCAGCTGCTCCCAGCCAAACTGCTGTTGTTCCTGATCCAGCTGCAGGCTGCCGCTGGCGGAGAAGTTGGCCGATTTGTTGTTCAGGGGTTCACCAGCCACTTCGCCGGCAATCTTCAGGCCGTCGAGACGGTATTGGCGGTTCTGGTTGTCCATCCAGGCGCTGCCCGACATTTCCATGCGTGCACGCAGCAGGGGATTGCTGCTGGCGAGAAAGCCGGACAGTTTCAGCGGAATGTTTTGTCGTTCGCCAATGGCGCCGGTGCTGATTTGCACGCTTTCCAGGGTGATGTGCTGATCGTTCTGTTCGTCGCTGTATTCAAGGCGGGCGCTGTTGACGATCAGGCTGTCGATTTCCAGCTTGATGCTGGCCGGTCTGGTAGCCGGCTGTTCTGTACTGCCTGCTTCTGCTGTTTTTGCAGAGCCTGTGTCTGAGGGAGCATCTTCTTCCCAGTTGCTGTCACCCTTGGCGTTACGCCGCAGCTTCAGGTCCAGCCCTTCGAGGCGGATGTCGCTCATGCGGATTTCCTTGCGCAGCAAGGGCATCACTTGCACCGACAGGGCCAGCAGACGCACATCGGCAAAGGGCTGGTCACTCATGCCGACGCGGGCCAGACGGGTATCGGTCAGCTCCAGCCCGAGCCAGGGGAACAGGCTCCAGCCGATATCGCCGTCGATTTGCAGGTCGTAGCCGGTCTTGTCCTGCACCAGGCTGCGGATTTCATCTTTGTAATCATTGGGGTCCAGCAGATGGGTAAGGGCAAAGCCGGCCACTGCGATTAGCACCAGCAGACCCAGCAGTATTGCACCCAACAGTTTGCTCAACGATTTCATGGTCAGGATTTCCCGAAGTTATGCATATGCGCATAGTGTAACAGAGTGGTTTTGTTGTCTTTGGCATGAGGGCGTTTCTACAGTGCTTGGATACAGCCTGTACTTAGCTCAGCTACCTTTTACTGGTCCAGATAATGCCAGGCTACACCCAGGTGTCCGGCCAGATCTTCCAGCTCGGGACGGTTGCGTGGCAGGGCCATGGACAGACTGGCGCCCTGGCTGGCCGCCTCACGCTGCAGTTCGCTCAGCAGGCGGCGGGCGACACCGCGCATGCGGGTCACCTCACGGATACAGAGATGGCTGACCTGCCAGCGGTCGGTGTCACGCCGCACTATGGCGGCGCCGAGCAGGCGGGCATTGAAGCGGGCACCGACCATGCGGCCATGGGGCAGGTTGTCCTGCAGCAGGGCTGCGGCATCGGCATAGGGGGCCAGCAGCCAGTCCGGTGCGTCGGCGTAGATTTTGTCCAGATCGGTCTGGTCCTGACTGCTGGGCAGTTGAACATGTTCCAGATATACCGGCATGCTGAGCTCCTTTAGTAGCGATGGATTGCGGTTTACCGATATAATACCGGCTTCATATGATTTGCGGGCGAGGGTTGTGCCCTGTTGACGATGGAGCCAAGAATGACTCAGCGTACTGCTTCTGTGGAGCGTAACACCCTGGAAACCCAGGTTAAGGTCGCCATTAACCTTGATGGTACCGGCGAAGGCAAGTTTGACATGGGCGTGCCCTTCATGGAGCACATGCTCGACCAGATCGCCCGCCATGGCCTGATCGACCTGGACATCCACTGCAAGGGTGACCTGCACATTGACGACCACCACACCGTGGAAGATGTCGGCATTACCCTGGGCCAGGCCTTTGCCAAGGCTGTCGGCGACAAGAAAGGCATCACCCGTTATGGCCACTCCTATGTGGTGATGGATGAAGCCATGTCCCGTGTGGCGCTGGATTTCTCCGGCCGTCCGGGCTTGCAGTTCCATGTGCCCTATACCCGTGCGCTGGTTGGCGGCTTTGATGTTGACCTGTTCCAGGAGTTTTTCCAGGGCTTCGTCAACCACGCCCAGGTGACCCTGCACGTCGACTGCCTGCGTGGTACCAACACCCATCACCAGATCGAGACCGTATTCAAGGCGTTTGGCCGTGCCCTGCGCATGGCGCTGACGCTGGACCCGCGCATGGAAGGCCGCATGCCTTCGACCAAGGGTTCGCTGTAATTTCTTTTTGAGCGCTCGACGATTGCACAATGTCGGGGGCCGGTCTGGCAGGTGTGGAGCAAAGCGTGGGCGACACGGATGTCGCCCTCGAGCCTACAGGGATGTATTTACGGCGGCTTTGCGTAATACCTGCCAGACCGGCAAGCACGCAAGCTTTTGATGCGAAATCAACCAAAGCGAAACAACAATGCTGATTATTCCTGCAATTGATTTGAAAGACGGTGCCTGCGTACGTTTGCGTCAGGGCCGCATGGAAGACTCCACGGTATTTTCTGATGATCCCGTCAGCATGGCGGCCAAGTGGGTGGAAGGCGGCTGCCGTCGTTTGCACCTGGTTGACCTGAACGGCGCCTTTGAAGGTGAGCCGGTCAACGGTGAGGTGGTTACTGCCATCGCGAAGAAGTATCCCGAACTGCCGATCCAGATCGGCGGTGGCATCCGTACCCTGGAAACCATCGAGCACTACGTCCGCGCCGGTGTCAGTTACGTGATCATCGGCACCAAAGCGGTGAAAGAGCCCGAGTTCGTTACCGAAGCCTGCAAGGCATTCCCCGGCAAGGTAATTGTCGGCCTGGATGCCAAGGACGGCTTCGTTGCCACCGATGGCTGGGCTGAAGTCAGCGAGCTGCAGGTGATCGATCTGGCCAAACGCTTCGAGAATGACGGTGTCAGCGCCATCGTTTATACCGATATCGCAAAGGACGGCATGATGCAGGGCTGCAACGTCGAAGCCACTGCAGCGCTGGCCAATGCCACCAGCATTCCGGTGATCGCCTCCGGTGGTATTCACACCATCAAGGATATCCAGGCCCTGCTTGATGCACGGGCGCCCGGTATTGTTGGTGCCATCACCGGCCGTGCCATCTACGAAGGCACACTGGATGTGGCAGAAGCACAAGCCTTGTG
>CAZKTB010000066.1:0-4244 GCA_964555485.1 uncultured Thiopseudomonas sp.
TGCCGGACGAAACCCTGCCCGCCCTGCAGCGCCAGTGGCAACTGGATGTGCGCTCGCCCTGGCCAAACCAGTCACGCCGTATCACCCGTCTGCTGCAGTCTGGCGAAGAATGGAACAGTCCGGATGATTGGCTTGATGGCTGGCTGCCGGGCAGCGCCCGTGCCCGCCTGAGTCTGTCGACACAGCCCATGACCAGTCTGGCCACTCTGGTGCGCTCGCTGTACGAATACCCCTATGGCTGCTCCGAGCAAACCGCCAGCCGTCTGTTGCCGCTGCTGTATCTGCCGGCCGAACGCCTGTCGGAACTGCTCGACAAGCCGGTCACCACCGAACAGCGGCGCCAGCTGTTGCAGGCCGGCATCGAACACCTGCTGAGCATGCAGCGTCCGGACGGCTCCTTCGCCATGTGGGATGCCAACGGCGAGGAGATTCCATGGAATAGCGTACTGGCCACGGATTTTCTGCAACAGGCCAGCCGGCAGGGGCTGGAAGTCTCTGCCGCACGGCTGGACAAGGCCCGCGAGCGCCTGCTGCGCTATGTGCGTGAAGGCTATCTGGTCAGCTACCAGTACACTGATGATGTTGCCCACAGCCGGCTGGCCACCCAGAGCTACGCCGCCTATGTGCTGACCCAGCTGCAGCCGGTACCGCTGAGCGCATTGCGCACCCTGTATAACCGTGCCGCCGATGCGAAAACCCCGCTGGCGCTGGTGCATCTGGCGGTGGCACTGGACAAGGCCGGCGACGGTCAGCGCAGCCGGCAGTTGCTGCAAAAAGCCGGCCTGTTCCAGCGTGATCGCCACCTGTGGGTACAGGACTACGGTAGCCCCTTGAGCGACCTGGCCTGGCAGATCCATGCCCTGCACAGCAACGGCCTGCTGCCGGATGCCCTGCTCGGCCCGCAACTGGAACAGCTGGTGGATGCCATCCACGACAAGCGCTGGCTGTCGACCCAGGAAAATGCCGCTGCTTTCATGGCACTGCACAGTGCCGGCCTGGGCAGCAGCGAGCCCTGGCAAGCCAGCCTGCACACGGCCAGTCGTGAGCTGTCGTTATCATCAAAGCAGCCCTCCCGAAATCTTGGCAGTGCCGACCTGCACCAACCGCTAACCGTCACCAACGATTCCGACCGTGCGCTGTATCTGGTGCTCAATGCACGGGGCAATCCGGAACACTACAGCCCGCAGCCGGACAACGTACTGAAAGTCGAGCGTGACTATTTCAATCTGGATGGCAGCCCGGCACAGCTGGACCAGCTGACCAGCGGCGATCTGCTGCTGGTACGGCTGCAAGTCAGCGCCAGCGAAACCGTGCGTGATGCGCTGGTGGTGGATTTGCTGCCGGCCGGTTTTGAACTGGAGAATCAGAATCTGGGAGAAAGCAGCGTGCTGCTGAGCGATATCAGCACCTTCAAGAAGTGGCAGTCACGAATGCAGGAAGCACGCATTGCCATGCAGTCCTGGCTGGATGACCGCTATGTGGCCGCTGTCGAAACGGACTCATGGAATGCAGTCACGCTGCTGTATCTGGTCCGTGCTGTGACCCCGGGCGAATACCAGCTGCCGCCGGTGCAGGTGCAATCCATGTACCGGCCCGACTGGCAGGCCGAATACAGGGGAGATGTTGACAGGGTTGTGATTCGCTAACATGAAACTCATGTTGTCTTGCTGCTAAATGCACGGATTTTAGACGCCGGCGTACAGATGTAGCAGGGCTGTGCCGCCAAGGATGGCGGCACCAAGCTTACATGGATGTACTTGCAGCGACCCTGCGGAATCTGTACGCCGGTGTTGCAAACATCAATGTGAAAGTAGAACCCGCCTCAGCCCATCGACATGCCCGGCAGGATTTGCGAGGCGATATACAGATAAACCACCACACCTGAGGCGTCACACACGGAGGTGATCAGCGGCGCACTGGCACTGGCCGGGTCAAGATTGAACTTGCTCAGGACAAAAGGCAGGCTCATGCCGATTACGCAACCGACCATGACAATACTGACCATGCTTAGCGCCAGCACCAGCGCCACCAGCGAGTCGCCACGGATATAGCCCAGCAAAGAAACCGCCGATGCCATGGTACAGCCCAGCAACAGGGCCACCGTGGCCTCACGACCGAGCAGCTTGAACCAGTCCTTCATCACCACCTCGCCGGTAGCCATCGCCCGCACCATCAGCGTGGACGACTGGGAGCCGGCGTTACCGCCACTGTCCACCAGCAGCGGCAGGAAGAACACCAGCACCAGGTTGGCAGCAATGATGTCCTCGAAGTGGGCGATACCGGCACCGGAAAACAGGTTGCCGAATACCAGCAATACCAGCCAGAACACCCGCTTGCGGTACAGCAAGCCGATGGTGGCATCTTTCAGGTTACCGACCGAAGTGGTCACACCGGCCGACTTGTGGAAGTCATCGGTGGCTTCCTCGCTGACAACGTCCATGGCATCGTCATGGGTCACGATACCGACCAGGCAACCAAACTCGTCGGTGATCGGCAGTGCCAGCAAGTCATAACGGGTGATGCGTTTGGCAATGTCTTCCTGGTCTTCACCGACTTCGCCACTGACCACATCCTCGGTCATCAGGTCGCTGATCTTGGTCGAAGGGTCGGCCAGAATCAGGTCTCGCAATGACACCACTCCCAGCAGTTTGCGGTCATCATCCACCACATAAGAGTGGTAAATGGTTTCCGCATCCGGTGCTTCCAGACGCAGGGCATGCAGTGCCTGACCAACGTTCATGTCGGCACGCAGCATGGCGTAGTCGGAGGTCATCAGGGCACCGGCGGTGCCTTCCTGATAGGACGCCAGCCTGCGGATATCCTCACGTTCAACCTTGGCCAGGGCCGGCAATAGTCTGTTCTGCTGTTCCTCGTCTAGCCGCTTGAACAGGTCAGTACGTTCATCCGAAGGCATCTCGCTAACCAGCTTGGCCAGCACCTCTGACGGAAACTCCTGCGCCAGCCGTACCTGCTCGTCCGGATCGAAATAGGCATAGACCTCGGCACGGTCCGGCAGGCGGGTCAGCAGCCCCCAGGCCAGTTCAGGCTCGACCAGCTCCAGTGCATCGGCAATATCCACCGGACGCAAACCCTTCAGGGTTGCCAGGGCTTCATCGAGCTGTTGGTTCTGCAGGGCGTCACTGAGAACGAGTGCAATATCTTCGTGGGTGATGCTCATATCGGTCTCCGGTGGCTTGGCCTGACTACCCGGAGCCCGGTTCCAGGGCCGTTCCGGAACAGGCAATCAGAGGGCGGGCAGTACCTGCCGGCAAGAAGGAATGGAATTATGCAAAGCTGTCCGTGATGGACATAAACAAGAACTTTCCATATGGCCTTAAATGTCTCAAAACACCGCAAATGCGGCGGCCGAATACTAGGTTAATCATATATAAAGGGCAACCTGACAGCAGGCTACCCCGTCATTAAAAGCCTGTTGTTAAGGAAACACTGAATAATTACCTGCGTTGTCAGGGCTGCGTTAAAAACCGGCTCCGAATGCTCATTTACAGTTTGTAAACTGCGCTTCTTCGCCATTTTTTGCCTTGCCCTTACTGCCTCGCCAACATTATTCAGAGCTTCCTTACGCCTCTGTTCATGACATTTGCAAAACAGGGCTGCAATTGGTCATGAGCGGCAAATTACAACGCCAGCTCCAGCACCTGGCGACAGTTCTCCGGGGTGATGTCTTCATGCTCACCCAGCGCAGTCATGCCATGGGCGGTCAGCTGTTGCAACACCGGCTCGATGCAGACTGCATCCAGCCCATAGTCCGCCAGCCGGGTCGGCACGCCAACCGCCTCGAAGAATGCCCGCGTGCGTTCTATGGCTTCATCAATACGCTGCTCCTCGCTGCCACTGGTCAACTGCCAGACCCTCGTCGCATATTGCAGCAGCTTGTCCCGCTTGGCCTCACGGCGCACCTGCAGCATGGCCGGCAAGATCACCGCCAGTGTCTGGGCATGGTCCAGTCCGTACAGCGCGGTCAGTTCATGACCCAACAAGTGGGTTGACCAGTCCTGCGGTACGCCAGCTCCGATCAGACCGTTCAGCGCCAGACAGGCTACCCACATCAGGTTGGCACGCGTTTCCTCGCTGTCGGTTTCCTGCACTGCCTGCTCGCCGATTTCCACCAGCGTCTGCAGCAAGCCCTCGGCAAAGCGGTCCTGTACCGGGTTGTTGCCAGCCACCGTCAGATACTGCTCGATGACATGCACGAAGGAGTCCACCACGCCATTACCGACCTG
>CAZKTB010000066.1:4344-8195 GCA_964555485.1 uncultured Thiopseudomonas sp.
ACCGAGCCGCCGCCCACTGCCAGCAGGTAATCCAGCTGCTCGCGGCGGATCAGCTCCACCGCCTGCATCAGGGTTTCATAGGCCGGGTTGGGCTCGATACCGGAGAAGTACTGTACATGACGTGCACCCAGCGCCTGACGCACCTCATCCAGCGTGCCGTTGCGCTCGACGCTGCCGCCGCCATAGAGCACCAGCACACGGGCATCCGCCGCTATGTGCTGGTCCAGCTCGGCAATGCGGCCCTTGCCGAGAATGATGCGGGTAGGGTTGTAGAAATCGAGTTCAAGCATGCTGTACCTGTCAGTCATCAGCGAGTAGTAATGGCAGAATCCGGCCAGCCGGGCCCTGCAGGCTATATTGGTTGGCGGAGTGTACAGGTACCGGCTCGGGGTTGACATGAATCACGCTAGCACCGGCACGGGCCGCAACTTCAGGAATCTGCGCCGCCGGCTGCACCACGCCGGAAGTACCCACCGACAGTAGGCAGTCACAGTCTCCGGCAGCGGCAAAGGCTGCGTCCAGCGCACCCTCGGGCAGCGCCTCGCCAAACCAGACCACCCCGGGCCGCACCTGCCCGTTACAGGAGCTGCAACGCGGCGGCTCCAGTGCCTGCTCGCTATCCATCTCGGGAGCTGCATCAAGCTCGTGCGGCCGGCCACAGTCGAAACAGCGCGGCGCAAAGATGCTGCCATGCAGATGCAGCACATGCTTGCTGCCGGCCCGCTCGTGCAAGTCATCGACATTCTGTGTAATCAGGGTAACCCTGGGCAACCGCTGTTCCAGTTCGGCAATCGCATGGTGCGCCGGGTTCGGCTCCACCCCCAGCAGCAGCTGACGCCGCCACTCATACCAGCCCCAGACCAGTGCCGAATCACGCAAGAAAGCTTCCGGCGTGGCCAGCTGCATGGGGTCGAAGCGGGCCCAGAGTCCGGTCAGCGCATCACGAAAGGTATGCACTCCGCTTTCGGCCGATACTCCGGCACCAGTGAACACCACCAGATGCCGCGCCTGCTGTACTGCCTGTTTTACCGCTACTGGAATGTCCGTCATCTGTCTTCTCCTCATTGCTTCGCGCAGAGCGGGTAACAGGTCCGGAACCAACCCGCCGGTAACAGATCCATATTATCTGCATACCGTTTCTGGTGTTTCGGCCCGTTACCCTGCAAAATAAGCCTTTTACCCCGCCGGCCTCTTCTGGCACTCGTTTTAGCACATTTTTATGCCCGCCTCCCTGCTTTACCGGTCACACTTTACATTACTGCTCCTTCTGCTGTTCCTGACTGGCTGCGCCGGCGTCAAGACCGTCAGCGTCAGTACCGCCGACTATGTATCCCAGCGCCGTGGTGACATTCTGACCACCGGCAAACTGAGCCCGGACAGCCATGCCGCCCTGCAGATTCTCGGGCTGGACGCTGTTGCCTGCCGCCAGCAGATCGACCAGTGCCATGAGCTGCTGGCCAGCAGCAACGGGCTGGATGCCGAACAGCGTACCGCAACCCTGGCCGAGCTCTGGTTGCAACAGGCGCTGGATGCCGGATCGGCAGAATCCTCCCTGGACGAGCCGCAACAGGAACTGAATGCCTACCTGCAGTCCGCACGCCATGCCTATGCCTACCTGTTCTTCTCCGAGCGCACTGCCAGCGAACGGGCACTGGAAGATCGCCAGACCCAGGTTCGTGACTACTACAACTACTCGGTGCAACAGGCAGTAACCCGCCTGTTTGGCGACAACCAGCAAGACCTGAGTGGCAGCCTTGACCGCTACGGCAACTTCAATCTCGATGCCGGTAACTGGCAAATCAACGGCAAGCTGAGAAATCTGCGGCTGTCGCGCAACCAGCAGCTGCCCCAGCAACTGATTCCCGCCGCCTCGCTGACCTTCAAGGGGCTACGCAACCAGTACCGCCGCGATGGCATCGGCGCCGAGCTGGTAGCCGTAATGGCAAAAAAGGTGGTAACCAGCCAGAGTAGCGAAAAGGCTTTCAATGAAACGCCCTTTCCGGCAGTGACCATGGTGCTGCGCTTTCCCGGTGACAGTCTGGACGAAGTGCTTGCTACCCGCACTGCCGAGCTGATGGGCTTCGATCCCTACCGGCTCGACCACATCACCCTGGCCGGCCAGTATGCACCGCTGGCGGCCAACTTCACCTCAGGCTATGGCCTGTGGCTGGCCCGCTCAGGCTTTGCCAACCAGTCGCTGCTGACGCTGATCGGCCGTGGCGAGATTCTGGAACAGCCGCATGTCTACCTGATGCAGCCCTATGATCCACGCCGGCGCATCATCGTTCTGCTGCACGGTCTGGCCAGCAGTCCCGAGGCCTGGATCAACGTCGCCAACGAGATTCTCGGCGACGAGACCCTGCGTCAGAACTACCAGATCTGGCAGGTGTACTACCCGACCAACGCTCCCATTGCCGTCAACCACGCCATGATTCGTCAGGCTCTGAAGGAAACCCTGGAAGCTCTCGACCCCTACGCCCGGCATGCTGCCACCAAGGATCTGGTACTGATCGGTCATAGCATGGGCGGGGTACTGTCACGCCTGATGGTATCCGACTCCGGTGACCGCCTCTGGAATGATGCGGTGCAGCGTTACCAGCTGACCGGTCAGCGCAAGGCCAAGGTACGTGAAGCGCTCAAGCCCTATGCCTGGTTCCAGCCCATGCCGCAGGTACAGCGTGCCGTGTTCATTGCCGCACCACACCGTGGCACTCCGGTGGCCGAGCAGCGGCTGGCGCGCTGGACCGCCAACCTGATCAAGCTGCCCTTCTCCATGCTCGGCCGCATGACTGAAATCGCCCAGCTGCTGGTTGACCCCTCTTCCGCCAATACCACACCGGTAGCTCGCGGCTTCAACAGCATCGAGACCCTGAGCAACCGTGACCCCTTCATTCGTGCCAGCGCTGATTTGCCGATCGCCGACGGCTTGCCCTATCACTCGATCATCGGCCACGACAAACTGAAGATTCCGCTGGAGGAGTCCAGTGATGGTGTGGTGCCCTATCAGAGCGCCCACCTGGAAGGTGCCCTTTCGGAAAAGGTGATCCATTCCTGGCATAGCGTGCAGGAAACCCCGGAAGCCATTCTGGAGATCCGCCGCATCCTGCACGAACACCTGCGACCTGCACCTGCCGTGGCGGAGGTGCCCTGATGCTGCACTGGAGCCTGCGTCTGCTGCTGAGCCTGCTGATCCTGCCGGCCGCAATCTGGGGCCTGCTGGCCCTGCACTTTCAGCTGCCCTTCAACCAGTCGCAAAACAGCTTCATCCAGCTGACCTGGGCCGGCCTGGGTTTTTACTCGCTGTATCTACTGTGGCGTGGCTACTGGAAAACCGGTCTGGTGCTTTATCTGGTACTGCATGGTGAACTGCTGCTCTGGTGGCACGACATCCAGCCCATGCACGAACGTCAGTGGGCTGATGAAGTGGCACAGATGACCACCGGCGAAGTCAGCGGCAACAGGGTCACCCTGCACAACGTGCGCAATTTCGACTGGCGCTCCGACAGCGACTACGACATCAGCTGGGAAAGCCGTGAGTACGACCTGCAACGTCTGCGTTCGGTCGACATGATCACCTCGCACTGGGGCATGGACAGCATTGCCCACGTTCTGGTCTCGTTCGGCTTCGATGACGGCCAGTTCGTCAGTTTCAGCGTGGAGATCCGCAAGGAAAAGGACGAACAATTTTCCGAGCTGGGCGGCTTCTTCAAGCAGTTCGAGCTCAGCATCCTGGCCGCCGATGAGCGCGATGTGGTGGCGGTACGGCCCAATGTACGTGGCGAGGATGCCTACCTGTACCGCATTGCCATGCCGGCCAAGGTTCGCCGCGAGCTGTTTCTGGCCTATGTCGA
>CAZKTB010000067.1:0-738 GCA_964555485.1 uncultured Thiopseudomonas sp.
CGCGGATCAAAACCGGATTCTGCGTGAATCAATGCCCTGAGCAAACTGCCGTCCACACCGAACTCGAGCGCGGCACTTGCAATTTCGCGACGAAACTCATCCAGATGCAACGGTACATTGGCCCAGTCCACATTTGAGCGCACGTCACAGGCCCTGCACGTGGCGATATAGTGGAACAGCGTGGTGACGTCATCCCGTTGCCCGGACGGGCGAACATTGGTGTACTCAAGCACGCCATCTCCCCGATTCACCCGATACACCGTGCCCTTGAGAACCCGGGAACGTGCGCGGTCAACACGAACAACCGCAGATGCTTTCGGTGCCGCTTCATCCGCCCGAGACTCGCGATATTGCCAACCATCCCCGCCGGGCGTTGACTGCTGGCTGCTGACATTGCCACCCGGCACGTGGATCTTCTCGCAATCCGTGTAGTCGCTGCGGTGATTGTTGACATAAGCCACACCGCCATCGGATGTGGTGCATTTCCAAGTTTCGGCATGGCTCGACACAGGCACCAGGGAAAGAATGGAAAGCAAAACAAGTATTGCCCCCAGGTGACTGATGATGCAGGATTTTTCCGCATGAGCCGCTGACATGGTTGTCAGTTTCGCGTATGCACGGACAATGCACAAGTGCCACCGGATGACCAGAACGCTCATCGTCACCGGCAAAATGCTAAAATAGGCGGTCATTTCTCGCGGTACGCAAGCATGAGCGGCAAGCTATTCATCAAGACCC
>CAZKTB010000067.1:748-8098 GCA_964555485.1 uncultured Thiopseudomonas sp.
GACGTGCTCCACGCCGCATACGGCATGGAGCTTACAGACTCGGCTGCCGAAGCCGATGTCATCCTCATCAACACCTGCTCGATTCGCGAGAAGGCGCAAGAGAAAGTCTTCAGCCAGCTGGGGCGCTGGAAGCAGTACAAGCAAGGCGACAAGCCTGCCATCATCGGCGTTGCCGGCTGCGTCGCCAGCCAGGAAGGCGAGGCCATCGTCAAGCGCGCCCCGCACGTGGATCTGGTGTTCGGCCCGCAAACCCTGCACCGCCTGCCGGAAATGATCGATGCCGTACGCACTACGGGTGAAGCCCAGGTGGACATCTCCTTTCCGGAAATTGAAAAATTCGACCGTCTGCCCGAGCCCCGTGTAGACGGCCCGACCGCCTACGTTTCCATCATGGAGGGCTGCAGCAAGTACTGCACCTTCTGCGTGGTGCCCTACACCCGCGGTGAAGAAGTCAGCCGCCCGGCCGCCGATGTACTCGAAGAGATCCGCCACTTGGCCGACAACGGCGTACGCGAAGTCACCCTGCTTGGCCAGAACGTCAACGGCTACCGTGGCGAACTGACAGTTGCCGGCATTGGCCAGATCATCGACCTGGCCGACCTGCTGCGCCTGGTATCCGAAGTCGACGGCATCGAGCGCATCCGCTACACCACCTCGCACCCGCTGGAGTTCTCCGACGCCCTGATCGAGGCCCACGCCACACTACCCAAACTGGTACGTTACCTGCACTTGCCGGTACAGTCCGGTTCCGACCGGGTACTGGCCAACATGAAGCGCAACCACACCGCGCTGGAATACAAGTCACGCATCCGCAAACTGAAAAAAGCGGTACCGGAGATGTTGATCAGTTCCGACTTCATCGTCGGTTTCCCTGGCGAATCCGACAAGGATTTCGAACAGACCATGAATCTGGTTGCCGAGATCGGTTTCGACTTCTCCTTCTCGTTTGTCTACAGCGCCCGCCCGGGCACACCGGCTGCCGAGCTGGCAGACGACACCCCGGAAGCGGTCAAGAAGGAGCGCCTGGCCATTTTGCAGCAGCGTCTGCAGCAACAGGGCTTCGAACACAGCCGCCGCATGGTCGGCCAGACCCAGCGCATTCTGGTGACTGACTATTCGAAAAAAGACCCGAGCATGCTACAGGGTCGTAATGAATTCAACCGTGTGGTCAACTTCCGCAGCTACAACCCGTTGCTGATCGGCAAGTTTGTTGACTGCGAGATTGTCGAAGCAATGCCATTTTCGCTGCTGGGCCGCTACGTTGAAGGCAGCGAATTCTAGACGCTGCGTTGATCACGCCGGAGAGCAACCCGATAACAGAAAATGAGAAACACATCGCCTTATACTCTAGTTGCTCTGGCCTTGTGCTGAACTTTCTGGTAATTTCGCCGGCTTGAAATGGATGGGGCTGCTGCCTCAAGTTTTTTAGTTGTGGGAGGCACTGAGTTATGCCCAAAAAAGAAGATCTGTCTGCCAGTCAGTTGACACGCGCCTTTGTCCCCTATAAAGAAGCAAAGGGTGAAGAGTACATGGGCGAAAAGATGCGCGCCCACTTTGTCGAAATCCTCAACACCTGGAAGCAGGAACTGCGTGAAGAAGTAGACCGCACCGTCAACTACATGAAGGACGAAGCGGCCAACTTCCCTGACCCTGCCGACCGCGCCAGCCAGGAAGAAGAGTTCAGCCTAGAGCTGCGCACCCGCGACCGCGAACGCAAGCTGATCAAGAAGATCGACGAAACCCTGCAGCTGATTGATGATGACGAATACGGCTGGTGTGATGCCTGTGGCGTCGAAATCGGACTGCGTCGCCTGGAAGCGCGACCGACTGCCACCCTCTGCATCGACTGCAAGACGCTGGCTGAAATCAAGGAAAAGCAGATGGGTTCCTAAAGGCAACCACAACTGCAAACGGGGCCCACAAGGCCCCGTTTTTTACTGCCTGCCGTATGGCTAACGCCCTGCTGGCATGTGCTTATTGTGCGAAGAGGCTTGCCCCTGAGAAAACGCGCACCCCCTGTCGGGGGCAAGCCCCCTCCTACAAAAGCTTGCCTCCCCAGAAAGCTGGCTTACTCCGCCGCCAGCTCGCGCACGGCTTCCAGCGCCTGCTGACAAGCTGCCTCATCGGCCAGCTCGGCACTCTGTGCAACCAGCTCTCCATTTTGCAGTGCCTGCAACTGCAAGCCCTCAACACGAAGCTCCAGCTCACCTGCCTGCAGCGCTCTCAGCGTCAGTCCGGCACCGCGACCATCGGCAAAGGCTACTGACAGCAGCACATCTTCACCGGCAGCATCCAGCACGCGGAAACGAAAGCCTGTGTCATCACGGAAGCTGACCGCACGGCTGCCCTTCTTCGCCTTTTTAGGTTTTTTCTTCTCGTCAGTTACCGCCACCTGCGAAAAGCTGCGCAGACCAACCGCATCCCGCAGCTCATTCAAAAATGGCGTGGCAATGGCACGTGCCTTGACGGCACCGGCCTGCAGGATATCTTCCAGGTCTTGCGGGCGCGCCAGCAACTCGTGATAGCGCTCACGCGACTCGGCCAGCTGGCCGTCCAGCAGCTCGAACAGACGCTGCTTGGCTTCGCCCCAGGCCAAGCCCGCGGTGAGGTCGGCGCGCATCTGCGTCGTCTGCTCCAGCGAAGCAAAAGCCTGGTACAGAGTGAACAGGTGAGAGTCGTCCGCATCCTTGGGCTCACCCGGCAAACGCGAGTCAGTCACGATACGGGCAATCGCCGCCTTCATCTCCTTGCTGGAGGAAAACAGCGGAATGGTATTGTCGTAGCTCTTGGACATCTTGCGGCCGTCCAACCCGGGCAAGGTCGCCACTTCCTCGGCGATCTGCGCCTCGGGCATGACAAAGAACTCGCGGCCCCGGCCAAACAGGTGGTTGAAACGCTGACCGATGTCCCGCGCCATCTCCACATGCTGCACCTGGTCCCGGCCAACCGGTACCAGATTGGCATTGAACATCAGGATGTCG
Source organism: uncultured Thiopseudomonas sp. (assembly GCA_964555485.1). Lineage (GTDB taxonomy): Bacteria > Pseudomonadota > Gammaproteobacteria > Pseudomonadales > Pseudomonadaceae > Thiopseudomonas. The sequence continues at coordinate 3,730 of CAZKTB010000067.1, forward strand.
GCCGCCATCAGTACCGGATAGCTGAACAGCCCCATGGTCACGCCGGCATCCGGATCCTCGCCAGCTTCGTTGTTCTGGTCGACCGCCGCCTTGTAGGCGTGGGCACGGTTGAGCAGACCCTTGGCGGCAACACAGGTCAGCAGCCAAGTCAGCTCGGGAATCTCGGGGATGTCGGACTGGCGATAAAAGGTTGCCCGCTCCGGATCCAGGCCACCGGCCAGCCAGGTGGCGGCAATCTCCAGCCGCGACTGCTGGATGCGTGCCGGATCATCACACTTGATCAGCGCATGGTAGTCGGCCAGAAAATAGAATGACTCGACATCAGCCGAACGGCTGGCCTCGATGGCCGGACGAATGGCACCGGCATAGTTGCCCAGGTGGGGCGTTCCGGTGGTGGTAATGCCGGTCAGTACACGTTTTTTCATCTGTTTGCTCACTTGTTCCAGTTCTGGAGATGCCACTAATTTTTACTTCCGTCTGCCGGCTCAGTTGCCGAAAACCTGCTGCAGCACGCACTCTTTCAGCTCGACCAGCTTGCCATGGAAAAAATGGCCGCTGTCGGCAATCTTGCACAGCTGGTGGGGGCGCTGCAGATCTGCTGCCCAGTCATACACCAGCTGCGGATCTACCACTTCGTCCTGTTCCGGCTGAATGATGGTCAGCCGCCCCTGGCTGGCGATCCAGTGTGGCGGGCGGATGCGCATGGCCGCCGGCGCCACCAGGCACAGCTGTACGGCTGGCTCGCCCTGCAGCTCAAGACGCCCGGACAGGCTGGCCGCAACAAAACCGCCAAAAGAGAAACCGAACAGATACACCGGCAAGCCCGGGTGACGCTCACGCAGCCATTCCAGCGCAGCCTGGGCATCATCCACCTCGCCGCCGTTCATGTTGTGACTGCCTTCACTTTTACCGGTACCGCGATAATTGAACCTGAGTGTCGCCAGCCCCTGATCCCGTGCGGTGCGTTGCAAGGTGGACACCACCTTGTTCAGCATGGTGCCGCCCTGCTCTGGATTCGGGTGGCAAAGCAGTGCAACAGCATGTGCTCCTTCGGTTGCCAGATACATTGCTTCCAGATTTCCCGCCGGGCCCGGAACCATTACCCGCTCTTCACGTACTAACACTCTGCGTTTTCAACCCCGCATGTCGTTTTGTCTGGTTGCAAAAAAAATTCTGCTGGCCAATAGTTAGGCCGGTTGTTGCTACATCGCCCGGCAGTTTGCGCTATTCTATGTAGCCTATGCAGACCCTGCCATCTACAGGCTCCGGGCCACTCATTGATCACCCGAAGAGGATATTCCGTGGACAATTCAATTCCCGTCTGGCTACTTCCGCTACTGAGTTTCATTGTGGGCATTGCCGTTACCCTGCTGGTCAGCCGCATGATCCGCAGCAACTCGCCGGCAGTCCAGACAGAACACCGGCTGGATGACCTGCAACAAAAATTTGACAACTACCAGGACGAAGTCGTGGCACACTTTAGCACGACCGCCGAGCTGGTCAACAAACTGACCGAGAACTACCAGAACGTGCAGGAACACCTGCTGCAGTCGGCCGAACGCCTGGCTCTGGATGAAAGCACCCGTCAGCGTCTGCTCAACAGTCTGGTCGACACCAAGGCCCTTGAGCAGTCCCCTGAAGAAGAGCAGCCGGCAACCAGCGAAGCCGAAGAAGCTGTCAGCGAAGAGCCAGCTGCAGCGCCAGAGACTGCTCCGGCCGAAGAAGAAGCCATTCCCGAGCCACCACGCGACTACGCCAACAAGGAAGAAGGTGAAGTTGGTACGCTCGATGAAAGCTTTGGTCTGAAAAAAGACTGATAGCCAGCCCTTTCTGCCGGGCCTACTGCTGAGGCCCGGCAATTATCGGACGCAGTCCGATCTCCGCCTGCAACCTCTGCACCTCGCCTTGGCGCAACACTTCCATTTCCACTTTCTTGCCCGGACGCATATTGGCCACCTGGTTCATCGAACTGCGACCGTCCATTGCCGACTGACCGGCAATGGACAGAATGATATCTCCCGGCAGCAGCCCCGCTTGCGCAGCAGGGCCATCGCGTAAAACACCTGCCACAAGGATCCCGGTGCGCTGCTGCAAACCGAAGGTTTCGGCCAGCTCCGGCGTCAGTGCCTGCACCTCCAGACCAAGCCAGCCACGCACCACCTGGCCATGCTCAATGATCGACGTCATCACACTGGAGGCCAGTTTGACCGGAATCGCAAAACCTATGCCCTGCGAGCCGCCACTGCGTGAAAAGATCGCGGTATTGATACCTAGCAGACGGCCACGCGCATCCACCAGCGCTCCACCCGAGTTGCCCGGGTTGATCGCCGCATCGGTCTGAATGAAGTCTTCGTAGGTGTTGATACCCAGCTGGTTGCGCCCGGTAGCACTGACAATGCCCATGGTCACCGTCTGCCCGACACCGAACGGGTTGCCGATCGCCAGTGCTACATCACCGATACGCACCTGGTCGGACTTGCCGGCGCTGATCACCGGCAAATCCGGCAGATCGATTTTCAGCACTGCAAGGTCGGTTTCCGGGTCGGCACCTATTATTCGCCCAAGGGTTTCACGGCCATCCTTGAGTGCCACCACAATCTGCTCGGCGCCGGCAATCACGTGGTTATTGGTCAGCAGATAGCCTTCGTCACTCATGATCACCGCCGAGCCCAGGCTCGACTCCAGTCGCCGCTGCTGTGGCAGGCTGTCACCAAAAAAATGCCGCAATGACGGATCGGACAACAGCGGATGAATCGGCTCGCTAACCATTTTGGTGCTGTACAGATTGGCCACTGCCGGCGAGGCGTAGCTGACCGCAGCCGCGTAGGAGCCAGGGGCAGTTGCAGGGCTCTGCGCAGCCTGCTCGCGCACCGGCAAGCCCAGCCAGTCGGGAAACCAGCTCATGATGACCAGGGCCGCCAGCAAACCGCTCAGCACCGGCCAACCCAGCTGTCGCAACTGCTCTCGCATACGAATTCCTTGTGTGTTTTTCATGCACTAAAATAGAGTGGCATTATAGTCGGCCCGGCACAGGATGCCCAAGTAGACAGCGGCTTTGACCCGCAAGCAGGTTTTACAGAGTGTGAAACACTGCCAAAGCCGGCTGCATGACGCATTGTGGCAACAAAGGCATAATGTACGGCCAGTCATTCAGCGGAGCGAAACAATGAGCATCAGTACCAGGGAACTTCTGGCAGCGATCAACCAATACCTTGAGGCCGGCACTATCAGCGACTACTGCCCCAATGGCTTGCAAGTCGAGGGCCGTCCGCAGATCAGTCGTATCGTCTCCGGGGTCACCGCCAGTCAGGCCCTGATTGATGCTGCCATCGAGCGCGAGGCAGATGCCATCCTGGTTCATCACGGCTACTTCTGGAAAGGCGAGGACCAGGTCATTACCGGCATGAAGCAGCGCCGCATCAAGAGCCTGCTACAGCACGACATCAACCTGATCGCCTACCACCTGCCACTGGACGTTCATCCCGAAGTCGGCAACAACACACAGCTGGCCAAACGCCTTGGGCTGAGCATTACCGGCCCGCTGGAAGCCGGCAACCCGCGCAGCGTCGGCCTGATCGGCGAGTTGCCGCAGACCCTGAGCAGCAACGAGTTTGCCAGCCTGATCGAAACCGCGCTGCAACGCACGCCCATGGTAATTGATGCCGGCAAGCCGATCCGCACTGTCGGCTGGTGTACAGGTGGTGCGCAAAGCTACATCAGCCATGCCATCGAGGCTGGTGTTGATGCCTTCATCACCGGCGAAATCTCCGAGCACAGCACCCACTGCGCACTGGAAAACGGCATCACCTATTTTGCCGCCGGCCACCACGCCACCGAACGCTACGGCGTGCAGGCACTGGGCGAGTGGATTGCCGGGCAATTCGGTATTGAACACATCTACGTCGAGTGTCCGAACCCGGTTTGATCCGCAGTTTATCCGTGTAATCTAGCCGAGCGGCCAAACCGCTTGCCCACTTCTCCTGTTCCTTGCCCGGGCAAGCCTGCCCTGCGCAGGAACAGGATGTTGCACAACAGCAGCCATGCCCCACCCGGCCTGTTCACGGCCATTTTGCCAATCCTTCCGAACAGCAGGCTTATTTCGGATCCGGGCCAGAATTCGCCAGTCGTAATAAAACCCTTTTCTCGCACATATCTTAATTCCATTTCAGTCTCGATAAGCGCTTGGTTATAACGACGGAGCAAGATAGAGTTTGCCCCACTGATTTTCACAACCAAGCAGTTGCGAGCATTCCATGTCCGACACCCTGACCCATTTGAAACAGCTGGAAGCCGAGAGCATCCACATCATCCGTGAAGTTGCCGCCGAGTTTGACAACCCGGTGATGCTCTATTCCATCGGCAAGGACTC
>CAZKTB010000068.1:0-7965 GCA_964555485.1 uncultured Thiopseudomonas sp.
GCGTGCTGGGTTTCCTCTTCCATCTCGTGGTTGATACGCTCGTACAGCTTGTTCAGCCCCAGATCCTCGTACTGGCGCGAATGCAGAAAATACTGATCACGCGCTGCCAGCTCGCCGCGCAATAGCGTCACCAGACACTCCACCACTTTTGAATTGCCTTGCATGTCAGCCTCCAAAGTCTGTCAGTACCTGCCTGCGGCAGGATGATGCAGGCATTCTAGCAGCTCTGGCCTTTTCTGTCGGGCTGACTGCATGTCAGGCAGCCATGACTGCCACGGTCTGCCCCAAAGTTTGAGGCCTGCAGGTTCTTGGCTGACAGCTGTTACGCCACAGGCGAGCTTGCCAAGATGCCTGGCCAATGCTGAAAGAACAGCGCCCCATAAATGGGGCAGACCTGAGCCTGCCTCGTTTATGGGGCGCTGTATTTATGTATTGTCCCGGCAGGCAGGCCTGCCGGAGTGTTGGTTGCTGGTTAGTCGATGATGATGGTCGAAACCTCCAGCTTGATATTGTCGTTATCAATTGCCGTGAAGGTAGTAATGCCATCAGTGGCTACACCTTCATTCCAGCCATCACCAAGGGTCAAGGTATCCTCTGCATCGCCTAGAATTTTCAGAAGATTTCCGTCATCAGTCATCTTGAACACATCCTCAGGTGTCAGACCAGTGATGGTGTTAGCGCCTGAAGCCTCACCACTCATATCGATGATTTCGATATTTTTCAGCTTGCTGAAGTCATTTTGATCATCATTGTGGGTCAGCGAGTCGGCAAAGCGCAGCTGGACTGTGTCTTCACCAGCAAAGCCGTTGATTGACTTGTTTTCCCACAGGAAATGATCTGGTTTCTTGGTAGGCACAGTATCGCCGATGTTGATTTTGACATGAATCGGATCATTTTCTCCTGTTACAGCGGAGTTACCACCCACCTGCTCGCCATCTTTATCTACCTCATAGGTCCAAGCCTTGACTCCAACGTCCTGCGGGCCAGCTGTTGAACCATGCATAAACTGCAGGCTGTCCAGGTCTTCCTGGGTCAGGCCGATAATGGTCCAAGTTTGAGTATCCTCATCGAAGTAAGCGACTGGCGTACTCCAATCAGTGATCTCTGTCTCACCCTCAACTACCTTGATAGGCTCGCCAGATCCATCGACAAAGAACTGTACCTTCCGGCCATCCGGGAAGCCGGCCAGCTTCAGGGTGGTGCGTTCGGTATGCTCGTCACCAATTGCTCCCATGGAAGACACCGGATCCTTCATGCCTGCGTTCAGGTTAAGAGAGATCTTGTCGCCTGCATTACCGAAGCTCAGGGTCGGATCCAGCACCAGCAAACCATCCGCAAGCGGCGTGATAACCAGGTCGAAACCAATGTCGCTAGGTGTTGGTTCCAGCTCATCGTGACCGCTCATCACGGTAAGCTTGAGACCCTCTTCATTAGTATCCTTTTCCCACTTGGATATTGTGCCACTCCAGTGTTTAGGCGGCTGGATATAGAGGTTGTCAGGTAGCTCACCATTATCCAGAGGAATGCTCCAGATACCACCACCTGCGTTGTTGGCCATTTTGTCGCCTACCCAAACAGTAAAGCCATCTGGCAAGCCACTGATAAAGGCGGAGTCGACTGTCTCGGCACCATCCACCAGGGTAGCTTCTTCAAAGCTAACATGAACGCGATCGCCCGGATCAGGGTTAGCGTCATTCAGCTCTTCGCCTTCGGCCTCAATAACCACAGTGAAACCACTGTTGGACTTGTGAATGGCAATTGAGCCGGTCTCGGTGGAGACAACAATGTTGCCTGCACCGCTTTCCTGGTGCTCAACCAGTACGGTTACGCCCAGTTCGCCGGTTTGATGCGGGTGAGCAGGATCCGGCACGAACTCCAGTGTATCGAGCTGGTCTACATCGATGGTGTAAAGCTTGCCACCCGTTGGGGTGCCAGCCGGGCCAGAAGTCACTTCCTCCAGCGTGTCGCCACCTGTCAGCTCACCCTGCAAACCAGTGCCGTCATCCGCAATGTGGATATAGACCTTGCCATCAACAATAGTCCAGCCCTCGGTCGCATTGCCCTGAGCGCCATCCATGGTCTCGACCGGCAGCTTGATATCCAGCGGTATAGGTTCGCCTTCATCCATGATGTTGGTACCAACCTCGATATCAATCTTATCGGTCACCGGAGTGATATCTACCTCGGGTTCAGCGCTATCAACACGACTGATTCCGTCAGCATGAACCGACAGGCTGATATCCAGCTTGAGCACTCCATCTTCCAGGTTGTTGGAGTTGGCATGCTCAGGAGCATTTACCATGATCTCGCCCAGCATCTGCTCAAGCACCTCTTGGCCGTTCTCACCGGTACCCACAGATTCGGTCTTGGTCCAGAGCACGACAGTAGATTCGTTACCGTCTTCGTCCACCTCCACCACTTCGACACGATCCATGCCATCAAAGGTGGTTTCATCGTCCGGACTGGTGCGGATGGTCAGGGTGACACTATACGCGTCTGTACCTGTAGCACCCTCCTCAATGGTTCCGGTCACCACCTGATCCAAGGCAAACGGCTCGTCTTCCTTCTGCGGCAGAGGAGTAGCCTCAAGCTCTACCTCAGGCAAATCAGGGCCGGGGCCTTCAACAGCAGTGTAGTCGAGCTGCCACTCTATGCTGTCATGCTCGTACGTGGTGTTTTCACCCTGATCCTTGCTGTATGCGGTAATGGTGATTTTTTCGTTAAAGTCGCCTGCAAAACCGCTAACTACGAACTCCAGCTCTGGCTGCAGGGGGTCGCCGGTTATGGACGCCCAGTTATCACCAACGGGCAACAGCCACTGGCCTTCTGCAATCGACTCGGCTCCCTTGACGCTGACACCCGCGGGTACGCCAGTGATCAGAATATGGGTCAGCTGTTCACTGCCGTCTGTATCGCCAGTTGCCTGGTCGACCGAGTCGGGGTTTGGTTGTGTCCCAAGCTGCTCAACGTCCAGGGTAAGCTTGATGGTTCCGGGACCGTTCAGGGTTGTTATACCCGTATCCGGATCTGTGCTTCCATCACCTTCTACAGAAATAGGCTCCTTGATTTCAATTTCGTCCGTAACAGGTGCAAAGCTCAGGGTGTGCTCCTTGCTATCTGTAAAGGTATTTGAGCCATCAGTAACTTCAAAACTGTCATCAGCAACCGGGTCGGTTACCGTGAATTCGATATCCAGCTCGATATCACCACTGAAGTTGGCTGGGCCTTTAACGTAGACATTGGGTGCTACATCACCTTCTGCCGTATTGAAAACGTAGTAATCGCCGTCAATATCAGGCTGGCCGGAGCCATCAACATTGGTGAAAAGTGTCAGCCCCTTGTCAGCAACATCAGTAATCTTGATACGTACCTGGCTGATGTACTCATCATCATCAAGACCCACATCCGAGCAAAACTTTGAAGCGGTCAACCGGCATATCAAGCTGCTCCAGCCCGATGAAAAGAAAACTGAAGGCTTCAGCAAATACGTAGGGCTACAACTGGAATATCCTCGCGGACTCGACGGCGCCAGTATCGTCAACAAACTGGTCCGCCATGCCATCGACAGCGAGCGCACTCGTCTTGAGGAAGACCTTGAAATAGTCATCAAGAACCGGCTGGAAACCATCAACAGGCAGCTGCAGGTATTGCGAACCGGTTACAACACAGAAAAGGAAGCGAAGATTGCGCAGCTGACTGAAAAAGATCAGTTGAAAGAGCTGAAGTTAAAGGATGAGCTGGAAGCAATCCGCCATAGTTTGAAAACCAGGCGTACCAACCGTATCTCGCAGCTTGATGAGGCTATCGGTATTGCCGATTCGCTGGGCATCAGGAAACCCAGCACACCATCCGGGCTGGGTAACTCAGAAGCCCGTGTTTCCGGCAGCGTGATCAAAACCGAGGTCAACAACCAGCAGCTACCGCTTTACTTTATGGGTACCGAAGCACTGCAGGCTGAAAAAGATATTCTTCAAGCACGCGAAAGTGACGACTTTACCAGCAACCGTATTGTTGAAATTCAGCAAGAACTCAAGTTGCTGGAGCATAACCGTCAAATCGAGATCCTTAAAAATCGTGACAATGAAGACCTTTTCCTTGCCGAGTTGGCTGAAAAGCAACGCGAAATTGCACGACTGAAAAATATCAGTCTCGACCTTGATCAATTGCGCCTGGTTAAAACCGACCAGTTGGCTACCCAGTCCGCAACTCCAATCAAGCCGAAGAAGTCTTTGATTGTTGCTGTAGGTATTGCCCTTGGTGGTATGCTCGGTATCTTTGCCGCGCTGGTACGCAGCGCTATTCGCAAGCGTAAAAGTCAGCAAGGCTAGGCATTCGGGAACGGCTGCATGGATTCTGCGACTTCGCTTCGCTACGCGCAGAATGACACAGTTTGGTGGCTTCGCTGCGTGCGGAATGACAGTTGGGCAGCTTAGCTGCGTGCAGAATGACAGCTTGGTGGCTTGGCTGCGCGCAGAGTGCAGTTTGGTGCTTTAGCTGCGTGCCGGGTGACGGTTTAATGGCTTTGACGCACGCAAAGTGCATGGATTTTAGCTTCATGGTTGCACATCCCTGTACGAAGGGGTTTATCCCCTGAGCATAGAACTCACGCACCGATGAGCGCCGTTATCATTCCCGGCCTGAACCTGAAGCTGGAGGCTTTCCCAGGGGCAAGCCCCTTCGTACAAGCAGCGTCGCAGCTCATCACTCAGCAATAAAAAACAAGGAGGCCATTGGCCTCCTTGTTTCGTTCAGGGTCCAAGCCTTACGGCCGCGCTGGCCCTTTCGAGTGCCTCGATCTGTTTGCTCGACTTGCGGCGCTTCTCTTCCTTGCGTCTGGTGAAGAACCAGACCAGGAAGGTGGCCAGCGACACTACCAGCAGGATCAGGCTGGCAATGGCGTTGATTTCCGGTTTCACTCCCAGACGTACGGCCGAGAAGATCTCCATCGGCAAGGTGGTGGCACCAGGACCAGAGACGAAGCTGGCCAGTACCAGGTCGTCCAGCGACAGGGCAAATGCCATCATGAAACCGGCCGCCAGCGAGGGCACTATCATCGGCACGGTGATCAGGAAGAACACCTGCCAGGGACGTGCACCCAGATCCATCGCCGCCTCTTCCATGGAGCGATCCACTTCACGCAGGCGCGCTGCGACTATTACCGCCACATAGGCGGTGCTGAAGGTGGTGTGGGCAATCCAGATGGTGATGACACCACGCTCCATCGGCCAGCCGATCAGCTGGGCCATGGCGACAAACAGCAGCAGCAACGACAGGCCGGTGATCACCTCGGGCATGACCAGAGGCGCGGTAACCAGTCCGCCAAACAGTGTGCTGCCACGGAAACGCTTGATGCGGGTCAGCACCAGTGCAGCCAATGTACCCAGCGCTGTGGCGGCAATGGCGGTGTAGCTGGCGATTTCCAGCGAGCGCAGTACCGAACCCATCAGCTGCTTGTTGTCGAGCAGGCCGGTGTACCACTTGGTCGACCAGCCGCCCCACACCGTCACCAGCCGCGAGGCGTTGAAGGAGTAGATCACCAGCACCAGCATGGGTACATAGATGAACAGCAGGCCCGCCACCAGCATGAAGCGGGAGAAGCTGCGTTTTTTCAGAAATTCCATAAGCAAATACTCAAAAACTTACTGTAGGTACTCACCTGTGCGAAGGGGCTTGCCCCTGAGAAAGCCTCAAGCTCCATGCTCAGGGGATAACCCCCTTCGTACAGGGTTCGCTTAACCACGACTCCAAAACTCACGGTCATTCTGCGCGCAGCGAAGCGGAGTCGCAGAATCCAGTCACATCTGCCATCCTGTTTTTCTCAGGGGCAAGCCCCTTCGTACAATGTTCACCCTTAGCTTTCCAGTTCCTTTGCCTGCGCGCGGTTGAACAGCACAATCGGAATGATCAGGATCAGCAACATCACCACCGCCAGTGCCGAAGCCACCGGCCAGTCGCGGTTGTTGAAGAACTCCTGCCACAGCACTTTACCGATCATCAGGGTTTCCGGGCCACCAAGCAGCTCGGGAATGACGAACTCGCCCACCACCGGAATGAACACCAGCATGCAGCCGGTGATGATGCCGCCCTTGGACAACGGAAAGGTGATCTTCCAGAAGGTGGTATGACGGCGCGCACCCAGGTCGGCAGCGGCTTCCAGCAGTGACAGATCGTGCTTGGCCAGGTTGGCATACAGCGGCAGCACCATGAACGGCAGGTAGGCATAGACAATGCCGATATACACCGCCAGGTTGGTGTTGAGAATCTGCAGCGGCTCGCTGATCAGTCCGGTCCAGAGCAGGAAGTTGTTCAAAATACCGTTGTTGCTGAGGATGCCCATCCAGGCGTAGACGCGAATCAGCAGCGCGGTCCAGGTCGGCATCATGATCAGCAGCAACCACACTGGACGCATCGGCTCGCTGGAGCGGGCAATGGCGTAGGCCATCGGATAACCCACCAACAGGCACAAAAAAGTACTGACCAGTGCGATCTTCACCGAGCCCAGATAGGCGGCGATGTACAGCTTGTCCTCACTGAGCAGGATGTAGTTGCCCAGGTTGAGCAGCACGGTCAGCTGCTGGTCGGCCCACTCCACCAGATTGGTGTAGGGCGGGATGGCAATGTCCGCCTCGGCAAAGCTGATCTTGAGGATGATGGCAAACGGCAGCAGGAAAAATACCAGCAGCCACAGAAAGGGCACGCCGATCACCGCATGGCGGCCCTTGGGCAGCCAGCGGCGCAGGTGCAGTCCGGTCATTGTTTTCATTGCTGGAATACCACGCCACTGTCATCAACCCAGTGGACAAAGACTTCATCGTCCCAGGTGGGACGTTTCACGTTACGCTCGGAGTTGGCCATGAAGGCCTGGGCGATCTTGCCCGACGGCAGCTCGACGTAGTACACGGAATGACCGCCCAGATAGGCGATATCGTGCACCACGGCGGTGCTCCAGTTGTACTCTTCGTACTCCAGGTCTTCCGGCTTTTCACCACAGAGCAGCAACTTTTCCGGACGCAGGGCAAAGGTGACGCGCTTGTTCTCTTCACGCGAGGCGATACCGTGACCTATGTAGATCGGCAGCGGCAGGTCCGGACAGGCGATGATGGCGTGGTCCGGCTCCTCGACGATCAGCTCGCCGTCAAACAGGTTCACGTTACCGATGAACTCGCACACCATGCGGTTGGCCGGGGTTTCGTAGATGTCCACCGGCGAGCCGACCTGTTCGATCCAGCCCTGGTTCATGATGGCGATGCGCTCGGCCATGGTCATGGCTTCTTCCTGGTCGTGGGTGACCATGACACAGGTTACGCCAACGCTTTCAATGATCTCGACCAGTTCCAGCTGCATCTGCGAGCGCAGCTTCTTGTCCAGCGCGCCCATGGGTTCGTCCAGCAGCAACAGCTTGGGCCGCTTGGCCAGCGAACGGGCCAGCGCCACACGCTGCCGCTGGCCACCGGACAGCTGATGCGGCTTGCGCTTGGAGTATTTGGTCATGTGCACCAGACGCAGCATCTGGTCGACCCGCTCCTGGATCTCTTCTTTCGGCAGGCCGTCCTGCTTGAGGCCAAAGGCGATGTTCTGCTCGACACTCATGTGCGGGAACAGTGCATAGGACTGGAACATCATGTTGATCGGCCGCTCGTAGGGCGGCATGTCGGTAATGTCGACGCCATCGAGGTAGATCTTGCCTTCGGTGGGGGTTTCAAACCCGGCCAGCATGCGCAGCAAAGTGGATTTGCCGGAGCCGGAACCACCGAGCAGGGCAAAGATTTCGCCCTTGTTGATCTTGATGCTGACCTCATCCACGGCCATGGTATCGCCAAAGCTCTTGGAGACTTTCTTGATTTCCACCAGAACGTCTTTGGGCTTTTTCATGTTGGCCAGCGCTTTTTTATATGCGCCCGAAGGTATTGCCATTTGGTTTTCTCTTTAAATGTGTTCGGGGGTGTTGTTTGTTACGGGTTGCTG
>CAZKTB010000069.1:0-7941 GCA_964555485.1 uncultured Thiopseudomonas sp.
CGTGAAGGCTCCGGCTGCTGATAGGCCGGCTTGGGATCCTGCGCCAGGCACTGCTCGATCAGCTCCACCAAAGGCTCCTGCAAGCGCAAGGCATGCCCCTGTGCAGATGACAGGGCATCGGCTTGCCAGGAAACAGGCAACAGCACCGGCGGCTGTTCGGCAATACGGTTCCAGGCATCAGGCACAGATTCGACAAAGGGAATATAGGGCTTGATATCCAGCACCGGCGTGCCGTCGAGCAAATCAAGACCGGAAACATGCAGCCTGCACTCAGAGTCGATCCGCTCCAGCCTGACCAGCGACTGACCAATGCTGTTGGGCCGGTGACTGGCACGGCTGGCAAACACGCCCAGGCGCTGGTTTCCGCCCAGCCGCGGCGGGCGCACCTGCAACCGGTGCTGCTGCCCCTGCGCCTGATGAAACAGAAAGATCACCCAGATATGACTGACCTGCTCCAGCCCGGCCAGTGCATGAGACTGGTTGTAGGGTGCCAGCAGCTCGATGGTGCCACGGGCTGCCGGTGCCAGTGCCGGTTGCCGCGGAATGGCGAACTTCTCCTTGAAACAGGAGCGCACATGACCGATGGGCTGTATCTGGTAGCTCTCCATGTTGCTCTCCGGCAAATCAAAAAAGTTTTGCAGTCATTCCGAACATGACAACCTATGTGCGAAGGGGCTTGCCCCTGAGAAAGAATCAAACTCCAAACTCAGAGGGTAAGCCCCTTCGTACAAGAGCAGGCTTGGCTTTATGCAGGCTAGCGTTAACCCGCAACCAGCACCCGCACTGCCTCCAGTCGTACCGAAGCCTTGTTTAACAAGATGGTGCCTTCAGCCAGATGACTGCGCAGCAGGTCGATCTCCTCATCACGTACGCTGGGGTTGATCTGTTGCAGTGCCACCAAGCGCTCGATTTCGGCTTTCAGTGTCTGGTTGAACAATGATTGTGCCAGTTGCACCTGTTCCATGTGGCGCGGCTGTATCAGGTCATCTGCCTTGCGGATCAGCTCGGCCAGTTCGTCACGCTGGCTGCGGGCAAACTTGGCGGCGCTGGCCCTGGGTACGGTTTCCAGCTGTCCATTGAGCGTCTCGAAACTGACCTTTTCTGCCAGGTCGCGACCCTGCTGGTCCAGCAGGCAGCGAATGACGGTCGGCGGCATGTACTTGCCCAGTTGCAGATGGCGGGGCGCAATGGCTTCGCTGACATAAAGCAGCTCGACCAGTACCGTGCCCGGCTTTATTGCCTTGTTTTTAAGCAGTGCCACTGTGCTGTTGCCCATGGAGCCGGCAAGCACCAGGTCCATGCCGCCCTGGACCATCGGGTGTTCCCAGGTGATGAACTGCATGTCCTCACGGCTCAGGGCCAGTTCGCGGTCATAGGTGATGGTTACAGCCTCGTCACTGCCTAGCGGAAAGCTGGCGTCGAGCATTTTTTCGCTGGGGCGCAAAACGAAAGCATTGTCCGAATGGTCTTCGCTGTGGATGCCGAAGGCGTCAAACAGCTGCTCCATATAGATCGGCAGATCGAAACTCTTTTCTTGTTGAGCGATCTGTTCCGCCAGACGTTCACCCTGGCCGCTGCCGCTGGAGTTGATTTCCAACAGGCGGTCACGGCCCTTGTGCATTTCTTCAGCCAGTTCCTGACGGATATCACCGGCTTGTTGCAGCAGTTGCTGCCAGTCAGCCTCATCCAGCTGGCCGAGTAGTGCCGGCTCCAGCTGGTCGGCAAACTGCTGTTCCAGAGCCTGTGCGGTCGGGCTGGTGCTGAGGAAAGCGTTGTGACCCTGGTGATACCACTCGAACAGCCTCTGTTGGCTGCTGTCGCTGAAGTAGGGCACATGAATGTTGATATCGTGCTGCTGACCGATGCGGTCGAGACGGCCGATGCGCTGCTCCAGCAAGTCAGGATGCAGCGGTAGGTCGAACAGTATCAGGTGGTGGCTGAACTGGAAGTTGCGGCCTTCGCTGCCAATTTCGGAGCAGATCAGCACCTGTGCGCCAAACTCCTCATCAGAGAACCAGGCGGCGGCACGGTCGCGCTCGATGATGGTCATGCCTTCGTGAAAGGTGGTAGCCAGAGTGCCGCTGCGGATGCGCAGGGCTTCATCGATATCCAGTGCAGTGTAGGAGCTGGCACAGATGATCAGTGCCTTTTTACCTTTCAGCTGCTTCAGGGTCTCCAGCAGCCAGTCAATCCGCGGATCAACCTGCCACCAGCGTTCAGGGCTGTCTTCCGGCTGTTGCGACTGGTAGTACAGCTCGGGATACAGACGGCCTCTCAGGCCACTACTTTCCGACTGGTACTCGGGCGGCAGTGTCAGAGGAGCAGGGTGTAGCACACGGCCGGGAAAGCCCTGCATGGCGGTGCGGGTGTTGCGAAACAGCAGGCGACCGGTGCCATGACGGTCAATCAGCATGCTGATCAGCTGCTCACGGGCTTCACTGGCTTCGGGCTGGCGGGCCTGCTCAATCAGTTCGCCGTTGCCGTCCAGCAATTGCTCCAGCAGCTGGCTGTGCTCTGTGCTCAGTTCGGAATTTTCCAGCAGCTCGTTGGCGGCTTCGGCTACCTGATGATATTGGCGGCTTTCGCTGCGGAAGGTTTCCAGGTCATGAAAACGGTGCGGGTCGAGCAGGCGCAGGCGGGCAAAGTGGCTTTCCAGGCCCAGCTGTTCAGGTGTGGCAGTAAGCAGCAGCACGCCGGCCACCTGTTCGGCCAGTTGCTCTACCAGCTGATAGGAAGGGCTGGCCTGTTCAGGTGTCCAGTTCAGGTGGTGGGCTTCATCCACCACCAGGATGTCCCAGTGAGCGGCTAGCAGGGCAGCGCATGCCTCTTCGTCCTCACGAATCCAGTCCAGTGACATCAGTGCGATCTGGCTGTCTTCAAAAGGGTTGCCGGCATCGCTGGCACGAAATATCTCATAGTCGAAAATACTGGCGTGCAGGTTGAAGCGTCGCAGCAGTTCCACCAGCCACTGGTGTACCAGGCTTTCCGGTACGATCAGCAAAACACGGCTGGCACGTCCGGTGAGCAGCTGACGGTGAATGATCAGGCCGGCCTCGATGGTCTTGCCCAGTCCCACTTCGTCGGCCAGCAATACGCGTGGTGCCATGCGGTCGGCCACTTCACGGCCGATATGCAGCTGGTGAGCGATAGGAGCAATGCGCGGTCCACCCAGGCCCCACAACTCGCTTTGCTGCTGTTTGCTGCGGTGCTGCAGGCTGTTATAACGCAGGGTAAACCAGTTGAGCGGGTCAACCTGGCCTGCCAGCAGGCGGTCGCTGGCCAGACGGAAACGGATAAAGCTGGACAGCTCGGTTTCCGGCAGGCTGCAGTCGCTGTTGTTGCTGTCAAAACCGTGATAAACCAGCAGGCTGTTCTGTTCCTCGACTTCGCGTACGGTCATGTTCCAGCCGTCGTGATGGCTGATTTCGTCGCCGGGAGCGAAGCGGACACGGGTCAGGGGGGCGTTGCGTAGTGAGTATTGCCGGGTTTCACCGCTGGCAGGATAGAGTATTGTGAGCAGGCGCTGATCGCAGGCCAGTACGGTACCCAAGCCCAGTTCGGCTTCGCTGTCGCTGATCCAGCGCTGCCCGGGAAAATACTGCAGGGACATTCAAAACTCCGCATAGGATAAATAAAAGCGCGTTATTCTAGCGGATTCGGCTACAGCCCGCACAGCCTTGTGCCAATACAATGATGCAACCGGGTAGGCAGACAGCTGTGACTTCCGGAACTCTGCCGCTCTTGCCGTTATATCGCTCATGCTGTAAAGATGAATGCCTGTCAGGCAGCTGTAATAATAGAGCAGTTGCATGCAGGCAGAGATATGAAAGAAACCGGCTGAGATCCCCTGATTTGCCTTCATGGTTGTGGGTGCGGGCCGATTTTCAGCAGCAGTGGCCAATCAGGCCCCTTGTTGACCCCAGTCAATAAGTTGCCGCAACAGCTGGATTATCGTTTGTTAAGGTTTTATGACGATTGGGAGATTTGTCATGTTTATGGATGTAGTGGTCTTTGCCGGTATTGGCACAGTTGCCTTGATGGTTTCATTTTTCGTCGGGCTCTACTTCTTTGTCAAAAAGGCGGAAGAACGCAAGTCCTAAAACCTCGATTGCAGTGCATGCAAGGCTTTAGGGCGACCTTCGGGTCGCCCTTTTTTATGCCTGCATTTTTGTGTTGCAGTGCAGGCAGCAGTGTCGATCACTCTCCACAGTATTTGTTCATGAGTGCGCGCAGGGCTGCGGGCTTGACCGGCTTGGGCAGGAAGCCCAGCTGTTCGTTATGTACCTCGATCGGCAGCTCCGGGCGGGCATCCGCGCTGATCACGATGCCCGGCAGGTTCTGGTTTTTCAGCATGTTCCGCAGCCAGCGCATGACGTTGATACCGGTTTGACCATGATCCAGGTGGTAGTCGATCAGCACGATCTGCGGCACAAAGCCTTCATTTTCCAGCAGGGTTTCACAGTCGCTGGTATTGCGTGCAGTACGCACATCACAGCCCCAGCGGGTAAGCAGGCTGTTCATGCCGGTGAGGATGCTTTCCTCGTTGTCGACACAGAGTACAGCCACGCCCTGCATTGGCTTGGTCGAGTGGGCTGTTGCCGGTGCGCTTGCCGGGGTGTATAGCTGCCCGCGGTACAGAGGTACGGTAACGCTGAAGACGCTGCCCTTGCCGAGGCGCGATTGCACCTGGATGGGATGGGCAAGCAGCTTGCACAGACCATCGGCAATGGCCAGGCCCAGCCCCAGACCTTTCTCTTCCCGGGTCAGGTGGCTGTCCAGCCGTTTGAATTCCTCGAAAATGAAATTCAGCTTGTCTTTCGGAATACCCGGGCCGCAATCCCAGACTTCAAGGCGGATATGCTCGCCTTGACGGCGCACGCCAAGCAGCACTTTGCCTTTTGCGTACCTGAAAGCGTTGGTCAGGAAGTTCTGCACAATACGGCGCAATAGCCTGGCATCACTATTGACCCGGATGTCGGGTGCGAACAGGCGGAAGTCGGTGCCTTGCTGCTCGGCCAGTACGGTGAATTCGGCTCCGAGAGCCTCCAGCCATGGACGCAGCGCAAAAGGCTGAGGGTTCGGCGTGACGCTACCGCCTTCCAGGCGTGAAATATCCAGCAGGTCGCTGATCAGGTCCTCGGCCGAGCGTAGCGAGCTGTCAAGATTGTTGACCAATTCAAGGGCCTCATCGGGCAGGCTTTCCTGATGGGAGAGGGCGGCCGAGAACAGACGGGCAGCATTCAATGGCTGCATCAGGTCATGGCTGACGGCAGCCAGAAAACGGGTTTTCGAGGCGTTGGCATCTTCGGCAATGCGCTTGGCACTGGTCAGTTCCTGGTTGAGCTGCGACAGCTCGTGGGTACGCTCGCTGACCCTTTGCTCCAGCCCTTCATTGGCTTCTTTCAGTGCCTGTTCGGCTTTGCGGAAGGCAGTAATGTCGGTGAAACTCATGACAAATCCGCCACCGGGCATGGGGTTGCCGATCAGCTCGATCACCCTGCCGTTGGGGAACAGACGCTCGGAAGTGTGGGCGGTACCCTGGCGCATCCAGTACAGGCGCTTGCTGACGTGGGTTTCCACATCGCCCGGGCCGCACAGGCCTTTCTTGGCGTTATGACGGATGATGTCGCCAATCGGACGGCCTACCTGAATCAACCCTTCCGGATAGTCGAACAGCTGCAGGTAGCGGGTGTTCCAGGCCACCAGCTGCAGCGAGCGGTCAACCACACTGATGCCCTGGGTAAGGTTTTCAATCGCGCCTTGCAGTAGTGTCCGGTTGAACTGCAGCGCTTCAGAGGCTTCGCCGACAATGCGTACCACATCCTCGACGTGCATTTCACGGCCTTCAATCGCCGCGCGCACCACCACTCTGGTTGATGAAGCACCCAGTACGCCGGTGAGCAGGCGCTCGGTATGGGCGATCCAGTCGCTGCTGGCGGTTTCATCCAGATTGAAGGCGATTCCGCGGGTATAGGCAAAGCGGATAAAGCTGTGGCGGGCACGGTCATCCCCGACGAAGCGGCTGGCCAGTGTAAGCAGGTCGCTGACCTGAACCGACAGCGGGGCCTTGTTGCCAACCTGCAAGCTGATAAAACGGTTGGCCTGCCAGTGTTCCGAAACCCTGGTGCGGGAGAATAGTGAAACCAGCGCAAAGACCGCGAAGTTGCCGCTCAAGGATAGCGTTACGCCCAGGGTCATGGGGTCAACCTCAAAGCCCAGAGGTATTGCATACAACCATTGCAGGCCGGGAACTCCTTCGGGATCGGCGCCGAAGCTGGTGGCAATCAGTGGCAATACCAGGGTATAGCCCCAGAGCAGCGAGCCGGTAATCAGTCCGGCGAAAACCCCCTGGCGGTTGGCCTTTTTCCAGATCAGGGCACCAATCATGGCCGGCGCCATTTGCGTCAGGGCGGCAAAGGCCACCTGGCCGATGGTTGCCAGGCTGGCGTTGGCGTTCAACAAACGATAGCTGACATAGGCCAGCAACAAGATGACGATGATGCTCAGGCGGCGTGCGGTCAGCATCCAGTAGCGGAAAGCCTCAAAAGGGCGATCAGTGGTACGTGCCTGTAACAGCAGTGGCAGCAAAATGTGGTTGGAAATCATCACCGACAGTGTAACCACGCCAACTATCACCATGCCGGTGGCGGCCGAAGCGCCACCAATAAAGGCAAGAATTGCCAGCAGCGGATAGCCTTCAGCCAGCGGCAGGCTGATCACGAAAGAGTCAGGTACCACTTCGGCCGGCAGGCGCAGCTGGCCAGCCAGGGCCAGCGGCACAATGAAGGCGGCAACAATCAGCAGATACAGCGGGAAAATCCAGCGTGCAAACTTCAGATCTGCCGTTACATTATTCTCCACCACGGTCACGTGAAACTGCCTTGGCAAGGTATAGACAGCCATCATGGCCACGCAGGTCTGGACCAGCATGTGGGGCCAGTTGATATTGGTATTCCAGAATTCTTCCAGTTCGGGCGCCGCCTTGGCCGTCTGCCACAGATCAAGCGGGCCGCTATAAACGCCATAGAGAACAAACAGGCCAACCGCAATAAAGGCCATCAGCTTGATTACTGACTCAAAGGCAATGGCGAACATCAGGCCGCGGTGATGCTCGGTAACGTCCAGGTTGCGGGTACCGAAGAGAATGGTGAACAGCGCCAGACCCACGGTAACAAATAGCGCAATATCCTGGCTTTGCTGGCCTGCCTCCTGGGCAGAGTTGAGGGTCAGCAGGTTGACGCCAAGAACAATCCCCTTGAGCTGCAGGGCCAGATAGGGGAGAACACCCACCAGGCTGATCAATGTGATGAATACAGCCAGCTTTTGCGACTTGCCGTAGCGGGCGGCAATAAAGTCGGCAATCGAGGTGATATTTTCCTGCTTGCTGATGATGACCATTTTCTTGATCACCCAGGGTGCAAACAGCAGCAACAGGATGGGGCCTATATAGATGGGCAGGAAAGACCAGAGCTGACCGGCTGCCTGGCCGACCGAACCGAAAAAAGTCCAGCTGCTGCAGTAGACCGCCAGAGAGAAGCTATATATGGCTACACGCAGCTTCGGGTGCAGGGGTTTGGTGCGGCGGTCACCATAAAAGGCAATGGCAAACAGAATGGCCATATAGGCCAGGGCAACAAAAGCAAGAAAACCAAACGAGATAGCCATACAAAATCCGCTGTGTATAAAGTGATTGCTGCCACCCGAATGCAGCGGGGGAATCATAGCTTCGTTGGCAGAGATCAGCCAGCAGTGCTGTTAGCCCGCATGGGGATACAGCTGGGCAGGCTGATATGTGACCAGCAAAATACCTCGCCAACAAAGAAGCTTGTACTTGTATATGTGGCCAGAAACTGAAAACGGTGTGCGAGAAAAGAAAATACGACCAAGGTGTTGACAGCCCGTTTTTCTGATGTATTATACGCGTCCTTGCAACGGCAGCCC
>CAZKTB010000070.1:0-7762 GCA_964555485.1 uncultured Thiopseudomonas sp.
CAAAGGCCGCCGCGCCCACCACAGGTGCAAGGTGCTAGGGTGGCCATGACGAATAGACTTCTCCCGCGCCGCTGCCTCGTTAATATCATCCAGCGGCAAGGCCACCTCGATCAATTTCTTGGGGGATTTAATCATCACACCTCTCCACTGGTGGGTACTTTAGTATTTCGGGGTTTGCAAACTCTGCAAAGCCCGTATAATCCGGATATATTGTCGAGTGGTTATATCCAAACTGTTTTTGTAATCTATCCCTGATTTCTTTCTTAGCTTCTGCCTTTATCCTAAAGGTATAAAGAGCATCTTGTGTAACAGCCCCTCTAGTTGCTTTTAGCTTATGAGGCCGTATTGATATAGAAGTTGCTGCTCTAACTTCAGCAATCTTCCAACGTCCTATCGCATCACCTTTAGGCCATTGGTTTGGTCCATTAGGACCACTGCTTTTAGGAACGCCACCAAAAATAAACCCACCATTCTGTGCAGCTATTCTCGTATCAAAATGTGCAGGCCTCCAAGCAAAAACCTTAGTACACCAAAAATCAAGCTCTGTTTCGTTACTCTTATCCGTACTAAAATTCTGAGATCGCCAAGGCCTTTTTACATCATCTTCCCAGCTGCGCAGGTTGTCATTTTCATTGATTAGTCTATCTGTAATATCAATTGCAAAAAGCCTAGAGTCGGCTACATCATCAACAAGTTGACCGTTTATCCATTTGGGCTCAACAGCAAACCATGTACCAATCCACGGGTTAAATGTTACATCAATCAACCTCGTTGGAGCCCCGTAGTGCTGCAAAGCCGCCAATTGATTGAGAACTGACAGTCGTCCTACACTTGGTGATACGTGTAATCCCCATCGATGGAGTTCAGCCAAAACTTTATGTTCTGCACGCCCTAATGCTTCTTCGTCTAGTTTCTTTACGGTTTTGGACCATGCCAGCCGCCTATATAAAGAGCTATGCAAAGCCCAAGAAGCATCCGCCTGCCCTCTCCATGCAAAAACTTTATCTTTCTTATTCCAGCGCCCAAAAATAGTATCAAATGCCTCAACCAAATCATTGTAGCTTGATACTTCAACCTCAAACGGCCTCCAAAAGCTTTCAGTGCTCACTATAGATACTCACCCACTTTATAATAATTAGATACTAATAAAACTAGAAGTAGTTTAACACGCAGATTTATCTATTTACTTTATCTATTTTACTAAGCAACTCATCTAAATTGTAGTTAATACTGGCCACCCCTGGTTCTGGCTCCATACTAAAAGGCTGCCGTATATAAAACGGCCCTTCATAGCTATCACCATCGACAATCACAATAGCCAGCCAGAACTTTTCCTTCTGGTTCAGGGCATAGATGATTTCGTTGCGGCTAACTGTAATGGTGCTTTGGCCTTTGGCGCGGCCTTTAACCTCGATATGTCGATCTGGCAACAGGGAGCCGTCCGGGTTGTCCGGTGGTCTGGCAGTAATATCCCAACCGCATTTTTCGGCGGATACATCTTTGGTGGTGTTGCCCAGTCCATGCTCGTGGTCAAATACGGCCTGCATGGCAATACGCTCGATACGGGCGCGGGCAGCGGCATCCACGGCAAACACTTGATCGCCTGCACGCTGGGCCAGCAAGCCCTGTGGAATCACTAGCGCGCCACCCAGCACTACGGGGGTGCTGGAGGTGACGTTTTTCATGGTTTCTAGTTCTTTGCTGCGCTCATTCAGGCGTGCGGTTAATTCTTCAGCACGGCGCCGGGCATTTTCTGGCTGCATGCGTGGTTGCTTACCCGCTTCCACATCGTGGCTGAGTTTGATGGCTTGTTGGGACCAGTGGTTGATCTCTTTGATAAGGCGTTCATGTACGGCAGCCAATGTTTTGTCGGCTTGCCGTTCGCGACGCTCTTTGACCTCTTTAAAGTGCTCAGGCACTAGCTGTTGGGCGGCATGGTTTAAGGCCAGTGCTTCCAGATCGCTGGTAATCCAGGAGGCTTTAAGCACATCGGTCACTATTTCTAGTTGGCCTGCATCCAGTGGCTGCAAATCCAAGTGGGGTGCCCAACCTGCATAGCGGGCTTCGCCTTGCGCATTAATGCTGACAAATTGCAGACGACGTGAAGCCAAACGTGGGTTTTCGCTTTCGCCGTTTTGTGACTCACGGACACTATGATCAATCATGAACAGCACACGTGGCTCGGTGCTGTCATCAGTGGGGTCTAGCAGTACGGCGCCTTGTTTGAGCTTGCTGCGGTGTGCACTCAATATCAGATCAATAATGGAAGCCATCAACGGATGAGCAGGATGAATCAGGTCCGCCATGGGTCTGTTGGCTACACGGATAAGTTGTTTCTCAAAACAAATACGCTCATATTTTTTCAGCACTGGTGTGCGAGTTTCGCCTATGACGCGATCACGCTCGCGAATTGCGGCTGGTACATGACGTATTTCATAGCGGTCGGTTTCCCGAGGGCGCATGTCGCCACCTAATTGCTGAAATGCTTCAGTGAAAAAAGAGCGGATAAAGTAAGGCTGGAGCTTACGTGCTTCGGCTTTCTCCATTTCTTCTTTGACTGCGTAAAGGTCTTCCAGCGTCATGTGCTGTTCGGACAACGCATTACGCTGCATGATGCTACGCAGATGGTCGGTGTCCAGTGCTTCATCTATCACCTGGTTCAGTCTGTCTTTTACTTCGGGCTGCTCACCATAGCGAATGGCCTCAACCAGCAGATCTTTTAGCGATCGGTTTTCAAAGGCTTCGCCCAATACGTCAAAGACTTTGCCACCCAGCGCCTCTTTTTCTACTTCCAGCTTTTCGAATAGCTTTTGAAAAACCTCACCTTCGCGGGTTTGGTTGGCTACCAGATTCCACAGGTGACACACTTCGGTTTGGCCAATCCGGTGAATACGGCCAAAGCGCTGCTCAAGGCGGTTCGGGTTCCAAGGCAGGTCGTAGTTGACCATGAGGTTGGCGTTTTGCAGGTTAACACCTTCACCTGCTGCATCTGTGGCAACCAGAACCTGAACCTCGGGGTTGTTGCGAAACTCTTCCTGAGCTTTGCGACGATCATCACGGTTGGTACCGCCATGAATGGTCAGGATGGCTTCGGGACGGCCGAGCATGGTAGCGATGCGCTGTACCAGGTAATTCAGGGTGTCTTTATGTTCAGTAAAAATAATTAGCTTGCGCCTGCTGCCTGCGCTGTTGAACATTTCCGGACGATCTTGCAACAGACTGGATAGCTGCTCCCACTTCTTATCTTGCCCTGACTGAACAACATGCAGCGCTTGATGCTCCAAACTTTGCAATGTGGCGATTTCTGCTTCCAACTCGGGGATGGTTTCTGCCGCGGTGGCGCGGTCAACAATCTGCTCGGCCAGCAGTTCGTACTCTTCCGAGCTGAGTTCTTCGTCTAGCTCGTCCAGGTTTTCTGGTAGCTCAACACGTTTAGCTGTGTAGTATTCACCCAAAGTTTCAGCTTGGGGCTGACCAGACAACGCCAGTCCACGCGCTAAAAGCTTTTCTTCTTGCAGGCGGTTTTCCAAACGTTTGCGACGACGCTTTAATGATTGATAAATAGCTTCAGGGCTGGAGGCCAGACGACGCTGCAACTGAGTCAGGGCAAAGCCGATGGTACCGCGACGACTACCATCCAGATTGTCGGCACGGTTCATTTCGTTACGGACGTAATCGGTAACATCCGTGTAGAGCACTGTTTCCAGCGGGGACAGTTCATAGTTGGCTGTATAAGCGCGACGCTCGGGGAACAGAGGGGTACCATCAAACCTGAGCAGCTCTTCCTTAACCATGCGGCGCATCATGTCGGAAACATCGACCTTGTGCGCGCCCTCTCGGAATTTGCCGTAAAAGCGATCACCGTCCAGCAGGGATAGCCAAATTTGGAAATCAGCTTCTTTACCGTTGTGCGGGGTGGCCGTCATCAACAAGAAATGGCGCGTAACGCTACCCAGCAATTCACCTAGCAGAAAGCGCTTGGTTTTGTTGACCTTGTTGCCAAAGTAGTTTGCGGACAGCTTATGGGCCTCGTCCACAATGATCAAATCCCAATCAGTGTTACGCAGCTTGTCCTGATAGTCTTCGTTGCGTGACAGTTGATCCAGTCGGCAAATGAGCAGGTCGGTTTCTTCAAAGTAGTTACCGGACGCACATTGCTCCTGCTTCTCACGGCTGAAAATCTCAAACTGGATGCTGAATTTTTCTAGCAGCTCGTCTTGCCATTGTTCGGTCAGACTACCTGGTGAAACAATCAGCACTCGCTTGGCATCGGCGCGTAGTAGCAACTCACTAATCAGCAAGCCGGCCATGATGGTTTTGCCCGCGCCTGGGTCATCAGCTAGCACATAGCGCAAGGGCTGACGTGGCAGCATATGTTCGTAAACGGCGGAAATCTGGTGTGGTAGTGGCTCTACGTTACTGGTATGAACAGCCATCATCGGGTCAAACAAAGCAGCCTGGGAAATCCGGTACGCTTCCAGTCCTAACTTGAAGCTTTCAGCATCCGCATCAAAGGCCCATGCACGGCCGGCCTCGGCAAGCTCCAAGCGTGGTTCGTCATCACGAAACAACATCTGCTCGGCGATACGGCCCTGGCTATCCTTGTAGTACACCGTAAGGGCGTTTTCGCCAACGGGAAATACCTGAACAATGCGGACAATCTCATCCGCCTGGATGCCGCGAACCTGGGCGTCGACCTTGATGTCTTCCAGTTTGAGCATGCTGTTATCCTTAATCGCAGAGCTTTGTAAGCCCGTAAGATTAGCGTATTAGGCATCTAAAAGCATTGAGATAGCATTGCAATCAGTGCTTTGCTAAATGTTGCGACAAATACTGAGATTTAAAAATAGCCTTTAGCTTGCTGCGCTCTAACATTTAGTTCGCAGTAATGACCTGTTTTTAGAAACAAAAACTGAAGATATGAAAAAAGGCTTGAGAATAAAGCGTTAACTTTAAATAGATGGCGCGCCCAGGTGGATTCGAACCACCGGCCTCACCCTTAGGAGGGGTGCGCTCTATCCAGCTGAGCTATGGGCGCGTTGCAGTGCGGGCGTGAATGATACCGGCTTGGCGGGAAAAAATCAGCCCCTTTTTATGCCTTGTCTGATGAGCTGTAGATCCTGCGACTCCGCTTCGCTGCGCGCAGGATGACGGTGTGGGTTTTGTGTATGTCTGGTGGAGATCACCCGGTCAAGCCGGGTGATGACATAGCAGCTAGCCGGTGATGACGTAGCAACTAGACTGGTGATGACGTGGCTTGCCGGATGACGACGTAAGGCATCAAATTCCGCTCAGATAACGTGCCACCGCTTCGATTTCCATCGGCGTCAGTTTGGTGGCGATGGAGCTCATGATGGCGTTGTCATCGGTACGTTCACGCTCGTTAAACTCTTTCAGCTGACTAACCAGATAGCGCCTGTGCTGACCGGCAATGCGTGGCAGTTCGTCGGTGCCGGCACCTTCCTCACCATGACAGCTTGAGCAGGCTGCAACGCCCGACCACTGGTTGCCGTTGTGGTAGATGTATTTGCCCACAGCGGTGAAATCGGGGTCGCTGGCACGGTGGGCCTTGACCGGTTTGCTGCTGAAGTATTTGCCCAGAGCAACCATCTCGTCCGACTCAAGATTGGCGGCAATGTCGTTCATGGTGCCCTTGCGTTTGCCGCTCTTGAAGTCTTCCAGTTGTCTGCTGATGTAGGTAGCGCTCTGCCCTGCCAGACGCGGATAGATGGCGCTGGAACTTTCACCATCAACGCCATGGCACACCTTGCACAGCGAGTTGACGATGGCTGTCGCCCTCTCCTGATCAGCTGCCTGCACCTGGACTGCCGCCAGCAAGGCCAGCGAAAACATGACTTTGCGTACCATAGAATACTCCCGCATATTCTTATATCAATATTTTATTAAACGGGATAATACCGGAAGCTGCCACCATCATTCCACCCAGTTGCGCAAAGCCCGCCTGGCTTCGTCGTTCAGTGGTCTGACCTGCAGGCCGGTTGGCAGCCATCAAGGCCAGCCCACAGGTGCCGCGCAGCCAGGCTAGCAACCAGCTTCTGCGCACCAGGATGCGCAATCCAAACCATAAAATCAGCAGCGTCAGCGTGACCAGGTCAACTGCAAGCGCTGTAAATTGCATACGGAGAACCCCAGTCGGTAAAAACGGTTTATTATGCGTGCCTGTAGCGGTTTCGCTCTAACCGTTTTGCCAGCCGATTCCGGCATAAGGAAACCCATGTCTCTGCTTCCCGAACTATCCATCAGCCTGTTGCTGGTCCTGATTGCCGTTGCCTTCATTGCCGGCTTCATTGATGCAATTGCTGGCGGCGGCGGCTTGCTGACCATTCCGGCACTGATGCTGTCGGGCATTCCGCCACATCTGGTGCTGGGCACCAACAAGCTGTGCGCCACCTTCGGCTCGGCCATGGCCAGCTATACCTTCTATCGGCGTGGTTACTTTCAACCCCGCAACTGGCGACCGGCACTATGGGCTACGGCAGTTGGCGCCGCTGCCGGTGCCATTCTTGCGCAAACAATGTCGGCAGAATGGCTCAACCAATTTCTGCCTGCGGTGGTGTTGCTGTGCGGGCTGTACATGTTGTTCAGCAAGATTCCCGAGCGCAGCCCGGAAAGCCAGCAAGCCATTGGCAGAAAGCGCCAGCTACCTCAGGGTTTGACGCTGGGTTTCTATGACGGTGTGGCCGGCCCGGGCACTGGTGCGTTCTGGACGGTAAGCACATTGATGCTCTACCCGCTGGACCTGCTGCGCACCACTGGTGTGGCCCGCAGCATGAACTTTGTCAGCAACGCAATGGCGCTGGCCATGTTTGTTGTCGGTGGTCAGGTGGTGTGGTCACTTGGGCTGGCCATGGGTGTGGCACTGATGCTGGGCGCTGCCGTGGGTGCACGGCTGGCCATAGGTGGCGGCAGCAAGCTGATCCGTCCGCTGTTCATCCTGATGGTAATGGCGCTGACCGCCAAGCTAGCGTGGCAAAACTGGTTTGCCGTGGCCTAGGCGTTCGTGCAGGTAGAGATCGATCAGATAGCGGGCGATGGAGCCCGGCAAAGGTAGCTGGGGCAACTGACGGATGTTGAACCAGCGCGCGTCCTCGATTTCGTCTTCCTGGGGAATGATGTCGCCCTCAAGATATTCAGCGTGATAGCCCATCATCATCGAGTGCGGGAAAGGCCAGTTCTGGCTGCTGACATAACGCAGATTGTGCACCAGTACGCTGGTTTCTTCGTAAACTTCGCGATGTACGCAGCCTTCCATGGTTTCGCCCGGCTCGGCATAGCCGGCCAGACAGCTGTACATGCCGCTGATAAAACGCGGCGAACGCGCCAGCAGTACTTCATCACCCCGGGTGACCAGCACGATCATGCAGGGTGACAGGCGCGGATACTCTTCCAGCCTGCACGGCTGACAAAAGCGCATGCGGTGTTCACTGGAAGATTCCATTGGCTGGCCGCAGCTGCCGCAAAATCTGTGCTGACGTGACCAGGTGCCGATCTGGCTGGCATAGGACAGCATGTGAAACCAGTCGGCATTCTCATGGCCCAGTTGCGAGCGTAACGAGGTCCACTGCCACTCATCGTTCTCGGGCCTTTGACTCAGTTCATACAGAAATACCGGCTGGCCATCCAGATGGCCGATGCCCTGGATATCCAGCAACCAGGGAGCAAAACGCTCTTGCAGCGAGGCCAATGGCCAAAGCAGGCTGCCATCAGCCTGTTGTAAAAAACCTTGCCGGCAATGGATCAG
>CAZKTB010000071.1:0-2135 GCA_964555485.1 uncultured Thiopseudomonas sp.
ATCGCGCGGCTCGCGACGCTGATCGAAGCGTTCCGCGAGCCCATCCGCGCCGATCTACAGGAGCGGTACGGGGTCGACCTGGCGGCGTGGTGGCAAGCCCGCCGCTGGGTCGCACTCCTTGAACTCATCGACCAGCTACCCGCCACGTCCCGCACCCGCGCGGCAATGGCGAATGATCCTGAAGCTGCGCGTGCGTGGCTCGAGCGAGAGCGTGAACAGGGCGACGCCGACGGTGAGGCCGAGGAGTGGTCGCCGCCGTTGACCGACTGGGACACCGCCACGGCACTCCAGGCCGAGACCCGTGACCTGCTCATGGACGCGGTCAAGCTACTCGCCGGGATCCGGCATGGCCTCCCGGTCGTCCAAGTCGAGCGACTCAAGCCCGCCCCGAAGCCTGGCGGGAAGCCGTTCCCGCGGCCGGTGACAGCCATCGACCGGGCACGTGCGGACGCGGCGCGTGAGGCCGCACAGCAGGTCGTGGCCTGGTTCTTCCCCCACGCATCACACAACTAGACATCGCAGCCCATTAGTGGCGAGGAGGTGACCCCCGCATGGCATTCACCGCAGGCGTCGCCAACGTCCTCGTCGTCCCGTCCTTCCGTGGGTTCCAGTCGGCCGTGGGCCGGCAGGTCAACTCGACCATGCCGGCCGCGGGCCGTACCGCGGGTGCGGCGATGGGGGGCGGGGTGGCCGCGGTGTCCACTAAGGGGAGTTTTTCAGTGTGTCTTTACGGAATACTCACCCACCACACCAACACATCACTCAAAACAAAGCAGCCTCAATCACCACCCATCAACGCTCGGAAATAGGTGGTACCGGACGCTGCTCTTCACCGGTGTACTCAGCACTCGGACGAATGATGCGGTTATTGGCGCGCTGCTCGAACACGTGCGCAGCCCAGCCAGTCACCCGTGAGCACACGAAGATCGGCGTGAACAGAGGCGTCGGAATGCCCATGAAGCGATAGGCGGAAGCGTGGAAGAAGTCAGCGTTCGGGAACAGCTTCTTCTCGTCCCACATCAGCTTCTCGATGGCACAGGACACAGGGTAAATGGACTTGTCACCTACCTCGTCAGCCAGCTTCTCGGAGTAACCCTTGATCACCTCGTTACGCGGGTCGGACTCGCGGTAGATGGCGTGACCAAAGCCCATGATCAGCTCCTTGCGCGCCATCATGGCCTTGAGCTCCTCGACGGCCTCTTCCGGGGTCTCGAAGCGGTCGATCAGGTCCATGGCTGCCTCGTTGGCACCACCATGCAGCGGGCCACGCAGTGAACCGATGGCACCGGTGATGCAGGAGTACAGGTCGGACAGGGTCGAGGCACAGACGCGACCGGTAAAGGTGGAAGCGTTGAACTCGTGTTCTGCATACAGGGTAAGGGATACGTTCATCACTTCGCGGTGCAGATCGCTTGGCGACTTGCCATGCAGCAGCGCCAGGAAGTGGCCGCCCAGATCCGGCTCGTCGGTCACGCACTCGATGCGCTTGCCGTTGTGGCTGAAGTGGTACCAGTACAGCAGCATGGCAGGCATGGACGCCAGCAGGCGGTCGGCCACATCCAGTTGCTGGTCAAAGCTCAGCTCCGGCTCCAGGGTACCCAGTACGGATACACCTGTACGCATCACGTCCATCGGGTGGGCGTCGGCAGGAATACGCTCCAGCACTTCCTTCAGTGCCTGAGGCAGGTCGCGCATGCCTTTCAGGCGCTCGACATAGGCGTCCAGCTCGGCCTGGTTGGGCAGCTTGCCGTACCACAGCAGGTAAGCAACTTCTTCAAAACTTTTGCAGTTCTTGGCCAGGTCACGCACGTCATAACCACGATAGGTCAGACCAGCGCCTTCCTTGCCCACGGTGCACAGTGAGGTTTGACCGGCAATCTGACCACGCAGACCGGCTCCGCTCAGTACTTTCTTCTTTTCTTCAGCCATGAGTGTAATCCTCTATATTTTTATAATGATGCTTACTACTTCAGTTTGTGTTCCGCAGAACAACTTCATTTTGCAGGAGCAGTAGCCTGCTCTTGCCAATCCTGTTTCCAGCGCGGCAGTTACCGGCTGGAGATCACCCGATCAAGTCGGGTGATGACATGAACTCAACAAGCGGTGTCCCTGTTTTCGTCATTCTGCGTGCAACA
>CAZKTB010000071.1:2235-7757 GCA_964555485.1 uncultured Thiopseudomonas sp.
AATCGGCGCCTTCACGCGGTCGGCAAAAGTCTTGTACATGTCCAGCTCGGTGATGGCCTCGGGGAAGACCATGTCGGCACCGGCTTCGATGCAGGCAGCGGCACGGTCCAGTGCGGCGTTCAGGCCTTCAACGGCCAGCGCATCGGTACGCGCCATGATCACGAAGCTGTCATCAGTACGCGCATCGACTGCCGCCTTGATGCGGTCGACCATTTCCTGCTGGGAAACGATTTCCTTGTTTGGACGGTGGCCACAGCGCTTGGCACCCACCTGGTCTTCGATGTGCATGGCAGCAGCGCCAAACTTGATCAGCGACTTGACGGTACGCGCTACGTTGAAGGCGGAGGAGCCAAAACCGGTATCCGCATCCACCAGCAGCGGCAGATCACAGACATCGGTAATGCGGCGTACGTCGGTGAGGACGTCGTCCAAGGTGGAAATACCCAGATCCGGCAGACCCAGGGAGCCGGCAGCAACACCGCCACCGGACAGGTAAATGGCCTTGAAGCCGGCACGCTTGGCCAGCAGAGCATGGTTGGCGTTGATCGCACCGACCACCTGCAGCGGACGTTCTTCGGCTACGGCGTCACGGAATAGTTGACCTGGAGTTTTACGGCTCATGATTTACCTCGTACAGATGATGGAGTGCCATTGCTGGCCTGATAATGTCGTTCTACGTTGCGTCTGGATGTTGCGATATGCCGGCGCATCAGCAGCTCGGCCAGCTCGCCATCACCCTCGGCAATGGCGTCAAGAATGCGGTGATGTTCCTTGAAGGCCTGCTGCGGCCGGTTCGGTGTGGCCGAATACTGCAGGCGATACATGCGTACCAGCTGGTACAGTTCTTCGGTGAGCAGGTTGGCCAGCATCTGGTTGCGGCTGCCGCGAATGATCTTGTAGTGAAAATCGTAATCGCCTTCCTGCTGGAAGTAGTCGATACCTGCCTGGAAGGCGGCATCCCTTTCATGGGTGTCGAGAATTTCGCGCAGCTCGGACACTTCCTGTTCCGTCATGCGCTCGGCTGCCAGCCGGCAGGCCAGCCCTTCCAGGGACTCGCGAATTTCGTAGAGCTCGATCAGCTCTTTATGTGACAGTGAAACCACCCGCGCGCCGACGTGAGGCACACGAACCAGCAGGCGCTGGCCTTCCAGGCGGTGAATGGCTTCACGCAGTGGACCGCGACTGATGCCGTAGGTGCGTGCCAGTTCAGGCTCGGAAATCTTGCTGCCCGGCTCGATCTTGCCGGTAACAATGGCCGCCTGAATGGTACGGAACACCTGCTCGGAAAGGGTGTAGCCCTCACCGGCATGATTGTCGACAGTGTCGGTAGTGCCTTGCAACATTTTGTTAACACCAACCCTTGGATTCAGGCTCGAATCTACGAAAACACTGGAAATCTGTCAACTCAGAGCAACAGATTGTTAACAATCTTACCACCAAGGTCGTACTCTCGCAAAAAACTGGCCGCCCAGCCCCGAAGAACCTTTTAGCTTTCTTATGGTCTATCAGCAGGTCCGGATCATCCCCTGCTGACTGCCATAAAGGAAAAGCCTTGGGCGCTACTTAAAAAGACACTTTTTTCCATGTACACTGCGCAGGCCGTCGCTCAGACTGCAGCATCTGCCTGCCCTGCGCCGGCTTCCGCTTTATTTCCCGACTTATTTCCAAGGATTTCCATACAGTGCTTCAGAGTCTTTTGCGCATTCTGTTTCCCTTGCTGGGCGGACTTCTCATGACCGGCACCATCAATGCAGCTCCAATGGCCGAAAAACAGATCTTCGGTTTGCACGAGCAGGTCTATCTGGCTGATCTCGGAGTTGGTTTGAACGCCAAACTGGATACCGGTGCCACCACTTCTTCACTGAGCGCCCGCAATATCAAGCGCTTCAAGCGTGACGGCGAGTCATGGGTACGTTTCCAGCTGGCCTGGGACAAGGCACCGGAGCAGGTTTACGAACTGCCGATAGCGCGCATCTCGCGCATCAAGCGCCGGGCCGACGACTTTGATCCCGAAGAGGAAAAAACCTACAGCTCACGGCCGGTTGTCGAACTGACCCTGCATATTGGCCAGCGTCAGCAACAAATCGAGGTCAACCTGACCGATCGCAGCGCCTTCAAGTATCCCTTTCTACTGGGCGCGGGCGGGCTCAAGGCTCTGGGCGCCATTGTTGACCCGGCCCTGAGCATGACTGCCGGCAAACCCCAATCGACCCCTTCCGACCACAGCCTGTCCGAGTAATTAGCCATGCGTTCACTCACCCTGCATCTGAAGCTACTGATTGCCACGCTGGTCAGCATGGGCGTGCTGGTTACCGCCTACCAGATTTTTGTCCTCAACATTCCGGTCACCGAGCACGAAACCGACAACCTGTGGAATATCGATGCCAAAATCGAATTCCAGGCTGCCGGCAATGCTCCGGTCAAGCTGCAGATGTATGTGCCGCCGCTGGGTGACAGCTACACCAGCCTGAACGAGAGCTTCATTTCCAAGAATTACGGTGTCAGTGTCAATCGCCAGGATGACAACCGCCAGATCACCTGGTCTGCGCGTCGCAACACCGGCAAGCAGACCCTCTATTACCGCATGGTGCTGACCACCCGCTACGGTGCCGAACAGGCCAAGCCCAAAGGTCCGACTTTCCGCGAAAGCCTGCCGGTCGAGGGTGTGGAAAAGATCGCAGCCGAAGCGCTGCTGGCCCCCATTCGCCAGCACTCGGCAGACATCGAGACCTTCATCAGCGAAACCATCAAGCGCGTCAACAACGATGATGACGACAACAGCAAGCTGCTGCTGGGCGGCAACAACAGCCCCGAGCGCAAGGCGGACGTGATCGATCTGGTGCTTTCCATCGCCAAGGTACCCATGCAGCGCGTGCATACCCTGCGCCTGGACATAGGCACCAACCAGGAGCCGGAGCTATGGATTCGTAGTTTCAACGGCAAGAAGTGGCTGTATTTCAACCCGCAGACCGGTCAACAGGGCTTGCCGTCCGACCGCCTGATCTGGTGGTACGGTGACGATCCACTGCTGACGCTTGAAGGCGGCAGCCGCCCACAGGTGAGTTTCACCATCAACAGCAGTGAAATCAACGCCATCCGCCTGGCACAGCTGACCGGCAGTGCCAGCAACGCCACCAGCTTCCTCGATTACTCGCTATACGGCCTGCCCCTGAGCACCCAGCAGACCTACCAGGTAATGATCATGATCCCGATCGGCGTATTGGTGATCCTGATCCTGCGCAACCTTGGCGGCCTGCAAACCCTGGGTACCTTTACCCCGGTACTGATCGCGCTGGCTTTCCGCGAAACCCAGCTGGGCTTCGGCATCCTGCTGTTCGGCCTGATCACCGCGCTGGGCCTGTCGTTGCGCTCCTATCTTGAACACCTGAAACTGCAGATGCTGCCGCGCCTGTCGGTGGTGCTGACCTTCGTGGTGGTGCTGATCGCCGTGATCAGCCTATTCAGTCACAAGCTGGGACTGGAGCGTGGTCTGTCGATCTCGCTGTTCCCGATGGTGATCCTGACCATGACCATCGAGCGCCTGTCCATCACCTGGGAAGAGCGTGGCGGCAACACTGCCTTCAAGGTGGCCATAGGCACCCTGTTCGCTGCTGCCCTGGCGCACTACCTGATGAGCATCAAGGAGCTGAACTACTTTGTCTTCACATTCCCCGGCGTGCTGCTGGTGATGGTCGGCTTCATGCTGGCGATGGGCCGTTACCGCGGCTACCGCCTGACCGAACTGTTCCGCTTCAAAGCGTTCCTGAAGGACTGATGCCATGTTCGGCCTGATCAAGACCTGGCGCGAGCTGGAAGCCAAGGGCATCAACGG
Source organism: uncultured Thiopseudomonas sp. (assembly GCA_964555485.1). GTDB lineage: Bacteria > Pseudomonadota > Gammaproteobacteria > Pseudomonadales > Pseudomonadaceae > Thiopseudomonas. The sequence continues at coordinate 6,068 of CAZKTB010000071.1, forward strand.
CATCAACCGCCGTAATGCCGACTATGTGCTCAAGTACAACAAGCGCAGCCTGTATCCGGTGGTGGATGACAAGATCCTGACCAAGGAACGGGCCTTGGCCAACGGCATCAACGTGCCTGAAATGTACGGCATCATCGAAACCGAAAAAGATATCGGCAAGCTGGAGCAGATCCTTGCCGGCCATGACGGCTTTGTCATCAAGCCGGCCCAGGGCGCCGGCGGTGACGGCATTCTGGTGGTGGCCGACCGCTTCGAAGGTCGCTACCGTACGGTCTCCGGCAAGATCATCACCCACGAAGAGATCGAGTATCAGGTTTCCAACATCCTTACCGGACTGTATTCACTGGGTGGTGGCCGCGACCGCGCCCTGATCGAGTACCGGGTGACTCCCGACCCCATCTTCAAGAGCATCAGCTATGAAGGCGTACCTGACATCCGCATCATAGTGCTGATGGGTTATCCGGTGATGGCCATGCTGCGTCTGCCCACCCGCCAGTCCGGCGGCAAGGCCAACCTGCACCAGGGTGCAATCGGTGTCGGCGTCGATCTGGCAACGGGCATCACCCTGCAGGGTACCTGGCTGAACAACAAGATCAGCAAGCACCCGGATACCACCCAGCCGGTAGCCGGGGTGCAATTGCCGTTCTGGCAGCAGTTCATGGAGCTGGCCGCCAGCTGTCACGAACTCTGCGGGCTCGGCTATATAGGCGTCGACATGGTGCTGGACCAGGAAAAAGGCCCATTGATCCTGGAGCTGAACGCCCGCCCCGGGCTCAACATCCAGATCGCCAACAATGCCGGGCTGACTCCGCGTGCACAGCAGGTTGAAGCCCATGTGCAGCAGTTGAAAAAAGACCAGCGCAAGGAAACCCCTGCCGAGCGCGTCGCACTGGTACAGCAATGGTTCCGCGCCACCCATGAGTGACCGTACAGCCTGCCTTGTCGAGCTACCCTGGCAAGCAGATATCAGTCAGCGTTTTTTACATCTTTGTCAGATGCCGGGGGCCGTTCTGCTGGACAGCTGCGAGCCCGGTAGCCATGGCCCTGCCCGCTTCGATATCGCCAGTGCATGGCCTCTGGTACAAATCACACCACAGCCGGACGAATGCACTGCCGACTTTCTTGCCCGTGCCCGCCAGCTATTGCAGCGACTGCCAGCGGTCACAGCACTGCCAGAACAGTTTCCCTTTGCCGGTGGTTTGCTGGGCTACCTTGGTTACCACTTTGGCCACCATGCTGACCGCCATGCGCGCAAACTGCCAGTTGCCAGCATCGGCCTGTACGACTGGGCACTGATCAACGATCACCAGAAGCAACAAAGCTGGCTGTTCTGCCATCCATCCATGCCGGACGGGCGACGCAGCGAGCTTGTGGAACTGTTTGCCGGGCAAGGCGGGGTACTGCCAGCCGGGCAGCCCTTTGAACTGCAGCATGATTTTGCTCCGTTGCGTGATCGCGAGCACTATCGCGATGCCATAGTGCAAATCCAGGATGCCATCGAGTCCGGGCAGATCAGTCAGGTCAACTACACCCAGCGTTTCAGCAGCACTTACCGCGGCAACCCATGGACGGCATATCAGGAGCTGCGCAAACGCTGTCCGGTACCCTATGCTTCCTACCTGCGACTGGGTGAAGGCAACGCCATTCTCAGCATTTCGCCAGAGCGTTTTCTTGGCGTCAGCAACAGGCA
>CAZKTB010000072.1:0-7570 GCA_964555485.1 uncultured Thiopseudomonas sp.
CGCACGAGCTGCTGCCGATTGCCCTGCCGGCACTGCTGCTGTCACTGTGGATGATCCTGGTGGCACGCCCGATAGCGGTGTTCGCCGGCTTGTTGCCGTTTCGCGGTTTCAATCTGCGCGAGCGGCTGTTCATTTCCTGGATCGGCTTGCGTGGTGCGGTACCGGTGATTCTGGCGGTATTCCCGCTGGTTTATGGTTTGCCCAATGCGCAGCTGTTCTTCAACGTGGCCTTCTTCATCGTGCTGGTATCGCTGATTCTGCAGGGCTCGACCCTGCCGCTGGCCGCGCGCAAGGCCAGGGTCGAGGTGCCGCCGGCGCCGGAACCGATTTCACGGGTCGGGCTGGAAATCTATCCGACCAGCCAGTGGGAGTTGTTCGTTTATTGTCTGCGCAAGGACAAATGGTGCATCGGCGCCCAGCTGCGCGAACTGAAAATGCCCGGTGGCACAAGAATTGCCGCACTGTTTCGCAACAATCATCTGTTGCACCCGACAGGTAGCACCAGGCTGGAAATTGACGATGTGCTTTGCGTGATCGGTCATGAAGAAGATCTGCCGGCACTTGGCCGCCTGTTCAGCGAAGAGCCGGAGCGCGGTATGGACCAGCGCTTCTTTGGTGACTTCGTACTTGAAGGCGCGGCGCAACTTGGTGATGTGACTGCGGTCTATGGTCTGCAGCTGGGCGAGCATGCGGCCAGCGAAACCCTGTCCGACTTCATTACCCGGGCCGTGGGTGGTGAGGCGGTGGTGGGTGACTACACTGAATGGCAGGGTCTGACCTGGATGGTGGCGGAAATGGAAAATGACCGTGTCAGCAAGGTCGGCCTGAGATTTACCGAACAGTCCAGGGCCGAAGTCCTGTAATCCGGCACAACTGCACATGGGTGCATTATGAAAAAATTGCGTTTTCTGCTGCTGTATCTGTTGCTGGCCCTGTCCGGTACGGTCGCGGCTGCCCTGCCGACTACCGGGCTGCTGAAAGGCAATCTGGCCGGTCTGGGCGAACGTAAACTGCCGGAAGCTGAACAGCAGTCGGTCCAGCAGGCGCTGGAGCAAGCCCTGGGCTGGCTGGAAAGTGCCGAACAGGCGCGTGCCAGCCTGGAGCAGCTGGAATTGCAGATTGCCGGAGCGCCGGAGCAGATCCGCAAGAACCGTCAGGAGCTGGCGCGCCTGTTGCAACAGGCCGAGCGCCGGCAGCTGCCGAGCAGCATCAACCTGCCGGAGCTGGAAGGGCTGGTGACGGAAAATAGCCGCCAGCTGGCGGGCTGGCAAAATGAGCTCAACGAAGCCAACGCGACGATTGTCCGCTCGCAAACCCGGCCCGAGCGCGCGCAAAACGAAATCAGCAACAACCAGAAACGTATCCAGGACATCAACAACCAGCTCAAGGCCATCAAGGAAGGCAGCAAGCCGCTGCTCAGCAGTGAGCGTCAGGATGCCCTGCGTGCCGAGCTGGAAGCGCTGCAGGTACGCAATCGCCTGCGTCAGGCCGAACTGGCCAACAATAGCGTACTGCAGGACCTGGCCAGCAGTGCCCGCGAACTGCTGGCGACCAGGGTGCAAGCCCAGGAAGACTGGCTGGCTACCCTGCAGGGCCTGCTGATCGAAAAACGTCAGGCCGCTTCCGAGCAGGCGGTGCAGGAGCAATCGCTGAAGGTGGAAAAAGCCGGCGAAGATACCTTGCTGCTGAAGGAAAGCAACCTCAATCTGCAGATTTCCGACTACCTGCTGACCATCACCGAGCGCCGCAACCAGCTGGCGCAGAAAAGCCTTGAAGTGCGTCAGCAGCTGGACAGTGTGCAGCAGGCCGAACAGGCGATGGAAGAGCAGATCGCTGCGCTGCAGGGTAGTGTGCTGCTGGCAAAAATCCTCTATCAGCAGAAGCAGTCATTGCCCCAGCCAAGCTTTGACAGCACATTGGCCGACCAGATTGCCGATACCCGTCTGTACCAGTTTCAGCTGCGCCAGTACCGCGATACGATGCAGCGGCCTGACAGCTACATCGCCGGTCTGCTTGAGGGCAAGGAAGATGCCGACGGCCAGGTGCGCGACGCAATACAGGAACTGCTGCGGGTACGCAGCGGCCTGATGGAGCGGCTCAATCATGAAATCAACACCTACCTGAGCGAGGCGATCAGCGTACAGCTGAACCAGAAACAGCTGCAGGCGCTATCGCTGCAGGTGCGTACGTTGCTGGACGAACACATGTTCTGGATTCCCAGCAACCGTCCGCTGGATCGTGACTGGCTCAAGCAGTTGCCCGGGCGCTTGAAGAACCAGTGGAAAAGTCTGGATGGCGGCATGGCGCTGGGTGCGCTCTGGCCGATCTGGAGCGCCTACTGGCCGGCATTTTTACCGGCACTGCTGCTGAGCGTGCTGATCCTGTGGAAGCGGCGCAGCCTGTACCAGTCGATCGAGCACGCCAAACCGCGCATCGGCCACTATCTGAATGACCGTCAGCGCTTCACGCCGATGGCCGTTGGTGCGGTGTTGCTGCTGTCGCTGCCGGCATTTTTCTGGTTCAGCACCGCTGGCTGGCTGGCCCAGCTGCATACCACTGGCGTGCCCTACGAGTTTGGTACCGCCTTGCTGCATACCGCCAAACTGGGGCTGGTATTTTCCGTAGCCTACCGTCTGCTGGGCCGGCACGGCGTGGCCAGGCTGCACTTTGGCTGGCCGGTGACCCAGGTTCATTTCTTGCGCAAGCGTCTGGCCTGGGTGGCGCTGGTGGTCTGGTTGCTGGCGCTGGTGGTGCCACTGGCGCAGGCCAATCTGTCAGTGCTCAGTGATGATGTGCTGGGCGTAGTGGTGCTGGCACTGGGGCTGGGCCTGCTGGGTGGACTGCTGATCAATGCCGCACTGCAGCAGTATGGTGCGCGCAGCATGCCGCTGCTGGGCAAGCTGCTGGCGCTGTTGCTGGGCGCGGCTCCGCTGGTACTGGTCGGAGCCCTGGCCGCCGGCTATTACTACACCGTACTGCAGATGAGCGAACGGTTGCTGATGAGTCTGGCGCTGGTGGTTATCTGGGTACTGCTGCGGGCCACCATCGAGCGTGGCCTGGCGATTGCCGCCCGCCGTCTGGCCTGGGAGCGCGCCGAGCGTGCACGGGCCGGCGAAGACGAAGAAGCCGAGCTGGACAGCGAGCGTCGTGCACTGGACATCAGTGTGGTCAATGAGCAGTCGTTGCGCCTGCTGCGTTTGTTGCTGATATTGCTGCTGGGTGCCGGCCTGTACTGGGTCTGGGCTGATCTGATCTCGCTGTTTGGCTATCTGGACAATGTGGCCCTGTATGAAAGTGACACCGGGAGCGGACTGGACAGTCCGGTAGCCAGTGTCAGCCTGCGTGATTTTCTCTATGCACTGGTCATTGTCGGCCTGACCATCATGCTGGCGCGAAACCTGCCGGGCTTGATGGAAGTGGCGTTCCTGTCACGCATCAAGCTGGCGCCGGGCACTTCCTATGCGGCCATGCGGCTGCTGTCCTATACCATTTCCTCGATTGGTATCGTGGCGACCCTGGGCGCGCTGGGGGTCAGCTGGAACAAGCTGCAATGGCTGGTAGCGGCACTGTCGGTAGGTCTTGGCTTTGGTCTGCAGGAAATCTTTGCCAACTTCATTTCCGGCCTGATTATCCTGTTTGAGCGCCCGGTGCGTATTGGCGACCTGGTCACTATCGGCGAAATGACAGGTACGGTCAGCCGTATCCGCATCCGTGCAACCACCATTACCGAATTCGACCGCAAGGAAAGCATCATTCCCAACAAGGTGCTGGTGACCGAACGCCTGCTCAACTGGTCACTTAGCGACAGTGTGACCCGTATCACCCTGCACATCAGCCTGTCCTATGACGTGGATCTGGAGCGGGCGCGCCAGCTGATGCTGGAAACCATGCAGGAAAACTCGCGCATCCTCGAAGATCCGGAGCCGGTAGTGCTGTTCCTTGAGGTGGGTGACAGTGGCTTCAATCACGAGATGCGTTATCACGTGGGCGAAATCAGTGATCGCAACACCTCGATTGACGAGGTGCACAACCGATTGGTCGAGCGTTTCCGTGATGCCGGCATCCAGATGGCCTTCAAGCAAATGGACGTGTTCATCAAGAACGAGCAGGGTGACGAGGCGCACTGGAGCACAAGGCAGAGAAACTACGGCCAGGCATGAGCAGGTGTTGGGATGCCGGGTTTAGACTTTCAGTGGTAGCCTGCATTCTGCACCCGGACACAACATAAAAACTGCAACTCCTTACACAGCGACAGCATCCCGCCATCCTGGATGGCGGGACCCAATCCTCCCACCCGCACAAGGCAGATTCGGGTGTGGTGACGTTGAGGGCAGGCCTTTAGCGGTTTGGGCCGCAGGACCGAGCCAGCGGCAGCCTGCTCACAACGTCACCACAGCCCTGACGCCGCAGTGCAAACCCCTGCCCAGCCTCAACACCTCACCGGCAGCTGTATGCTGTAACCTGATGACAACCGTCACAACTGCTGACACACCCTCAGAAAACAGCAGGAGCAATCATGAAAAATATCGAATTTTGCGGCCTGCAGTTACAGGCCGACGATGCCTATGCCCAGCTGGGTGGTCACTTCTCTGTGCGCACGCAGCCACGACCACTAACGAATCCGCAGCTGGTGGCTGTTAGTTCGCAGGCAGCCGCGCTGCTCGACTGGCCGCAGCAGCTGTTGCAACAGCCGGAGTTCCTGGCGCTTGTAGCCGGGCAGGCCGTATTCGAGGGCGTCGAGCCACTGGCCATGGTTTATGCCGGCCACCAGTTTGGCGGCTACACCCCACAGCTGGGTGATGGTCGTGGGCAGTTGCTGGCGCAGTTGCGCAATAGCAAAGGCGAGCTATGGGACCTGCATCTGAAGGGGGCTGGCCTGACGCCCTTTTCCCGCGATGGCGATGGCTGTGCAGTTCTGCGTAGCAGCATCCGCGAGTTCATTGCCAGCGAACATCTGGCAGCGCTGGGTATCCGTACCACGCGCGCGCTGGCGGTGGTCGACTCGGACATGCCGGTACGTCGCGAACTGACCGAAACCGCTGCCACCCTGTTGCGGCTGGCCCGCAGTCATGTGCGTTTCGGGCACTTTGAGTACTTCTACTACACCCGTCAATACGAGCAACTGCATCAGCTGATGGACTATGTGCTGGAGCAGCACTACCCCGAATGCAAGGCAGCGGACAACCCCATGCAGGCCATGTTTGCCGCCATCAGCCTGCGTACCGCCGAGCTGCTGGCCGGCTGGCAGGCTTATGGCTTCTGTCATGGTGTGATGAACACCGACAACATGTCGATTGTCGGCGAAACCCTCGATTATGGCCCCTTTGCCTTTCTTGAGCGTTATAAGCCGGGCTATGTCTGCAACAGCTCCGACATTGGCGGGCGTTACGCCTTCAATCGTCAGGTGGAAATGGCCGAGTGGAACCTGACCGCGCTGGGACAGACCTTCACCGGCCGGGTCGAGCTGGATGCACTGCGGGATACGCTGGCGGCGTTTGCTCCTTTGCATCAAGAGCTTTATCTACAGCTGATGCGGGCGCGGCTGGGGCTGGAAGGCGAAGATGCAGGCGATAAGATTTTGATCGAGCGTTTGTTGATAATCCTGCAAACCGCCGAGCTGGATTACAACGAATTTTTTCGTCAGCTGTCTGATGCTGAGAGCGTCGAACAGCTATTGCCGCTGGCCGTCAGTTGTGTGGTCCGGAAGGACCTGGAGCAATGGCTGCAGGACTGGTGGGCACGGGCCATGCAGGCAGGACGTGACAACAATACACGGCGACAGGCGATGCAGGCGGTCAATCCGCTATATGTATTGCGCAATTCGCTGATTCAGGAAGCCATCGAGGCGGCACACAGGCAGGATTATCAGCTGGTGCAGCAATTGCATCAGCTGATGTCGCAACCCTTTGTTCCGGTAACTGGCTGTGAGCGCTATGCACAGCCGACAGCACCGGAACGGCAGGGATGGCCTTTAAGCTGCTCGTCTTAGGTGTTTTGACGGGTGGGGTTTTGCACTTCGGCGTCAGGGTCGGGTGTTTTTTCACTGCGGCGCCAGGGTGCGGTGACGTTGGGAGCACGCTGCGCTGCTACGGTCCTGCGGCCCAAACCGCTGAAGGCCAGCCCCCAACGTCCCCGCACCCGAATCTGCCTTGTGCGGGGGGAGGGATTGGGTCTCGCCATCCTGGATGGCGGGATGCTGTCGCTGTGTGGGGGTTGGGTTTTCTGTGTTGGTCTGATGGTTGGCTAGGTGTTTTTTCACTGCGGCACCAGGATACGGTGACGCCGGGAGCAGACTGCCGCTGGTTCGGTCCTGCGGCCCAAACCAGCGTAGCCTGATGCAATATCCCGGACAGCCCCATCAACCGCAGTACAAAAAATCCCCCAAATCTCTCCCCAGAAACAAAAACGCCCAGAACAAATCCGGGCGTTTTTGTTGCTAAGCAAGTCTTGAATCAGAAGGCTGCTGCAAAGATCTCAACCACCTGCTCATGGGTCGGCTGGATCGGGTTGGTCAGGCCGCAGGCATCCTTCATGGCGTTGGTGGCCAGTTCGGCGAAGTCTTCTTCCTTCACTTTCAGGTCCTTCAGGCCGGCAGGAATGCCGACTTCGCGGGCCAGTGCTTCGATGGCGGCGATACAGGCCTTGGCGCCTTCGTCATCGCTCATGCCCTGGACATCGATGCGCATGGCGGCGGCGATGTCCTTCAGGCGGCCAGCGGCAGCCTGGCTGTTGAAGCGCTGTACGTGGGGCAGCAGTACGGCGTTACAGACACCGTGTGGCAGGTCGTAGAAACCGCCGAGCTGGTGCGCCATGGCGTGTACATAGCCAAGGGAGGCGTTGTTGAAGGCCATGCCGGCCAGCAGCTGGGCGTAGGCCATCTGGTCGCGGGCGACCATGTTCTTGCCGTCCTTGACCGCGGTGGCCAGGTTGTCGGCGATGATGGTCACGGCTTTCAGCGCGCAGGCATCGGTAATGGGGTTGGCAGCAGTGGAGACATAGGCTTCCACGGCGTGGGTCAGTGCATCCATGCCGGTGGCGGCGGTCAGACCGGCAGGCATGTTCTTCATCAGGACCGGATCGTTGACCGACAGCACAGGGGTGACGTGCTTGTCGACGATGGCCATCTTGATTTGGGTATTTTCGTCGGTAATGATGCAGAAACGGGTGATTTCCGAAGCGGTACCGGCGGTGGTGTTGATGGAGATCAGCGGCAGCTGTGGTTTGGCTGACTGATCGACACCTTCGTAGTCACGGATGTCGCCGCCATTGCTGGCTACCAGGGCAATGGCCTTGGCGCAGTCGTGGGGTGAGCCGCCACCCAGGGAAATCAGGAAGTCGCAGCCGTTGTCCTTCAGCTGGGCCAGGCCGGCCTCGACGTTGCTGGTGGTCGGGTTGGGCTGGACGCCGTCATAGACGCAGGATTTGATGCCGCGGTCGGCCAGCAGCTGTTGCAGCTGGGCAGCATAGCCCAGTTCGACCAGCGGCTTGTCGGTAACGATCAGGCCCTGGGTGAAACCCGCCTGTTTGGCGTGGTCGCAGGCCTGTTCCACGGCACCTTCGCCGATCAGGT
>CAZKTB010000073.1:0-1211 GCA_964555485.1 uncultured Thiopseudomonas sp.
CGCTCGCGCAGCGCCTCTGCCTTGGCCCGCAGGATGGGCTTGAGCAGGTAGCGCAGGATGCTCTTGCGGCCGGTAATGATATCCACTGAAGTGACCATGCCCGGAATGATGATCAGCGGATCTTCATCAGAGCCCAGGTGGTTTTTTTCGGTGCGCAGCTGAATCAGGTAAAAGCTGTTGCCGTCCGGATCGGTTACCGTGTCGGCGCCTATCTGCTCCAGCTCCGCCTTGAGTCCGCCATAAATGGTGAAGTCATAGGCGGTAAACTTCACAGTCGCAGTCTGGCCCGGATGCAGGAAGGCAATGTCCTGCGGACGGATGCGCGCCTCGACCAGCAGGGTGTCATCCAGGGGGACGATTTCCAGCATGTCATCACCGGGCTGGATTACACCGCCGATGGTGTTGACCAATACCTGCTTGACGATACCCCGTACCGGCGAAGTGACCAGGGTACGTTTGACGCGATCTTCCAGTGCCCGGCCGGTGGAGCGGATCTTGTTCAGCTCGGTACGGGCTTCGCCCAGACGGGCCAGTGCATCGCTGCGAAAGCGGGCACGCGTCTCGTCTATCTTGTGTTCGATTTCAGTGATTGCCGCTTCGGCCCTGGGGATGGCCAGGGTAGTGGCATCCAGCTGACCGCGGGCCTCCACCTCGGCACGCTTCAGGCGCAGCACCTCGACCGGAGAAATGGCACCTTCGGCCACCAGCGGTTCGGACATGCGGATTTCGCGCTGCAGCAGCCCCAGGCTGTTACGGTATTGTTTCTGTTTGGAAACGAACTCGCGCAGCTCCTGGCGACGCTGTACCAGCTGCTCCTCCAGACCGGAAACCTCGTCAGCCAGCTGCTTTTGCCGGCTTTTGAACAATGCGTATTCGCTTTCAACACGCTCCGGATCGCTACTGGCCAGGTCTTCCGGCAGTATCAGTTCCTCGCCGGCCACTTCGGCGGACAGGCGCTCGATGCTCAGGCGCAGGGCAGTGCGGTCCGCTTCGGTTTCGCCGACGTTGGACGAAAAGCGGGTGTCATCAAGACGGATCAGCGGGGCACCGGCCTCGACGATCTGGCCGTTGCGGACAAAGATCTCGGCAACAATACCGCCTTCCAGGTTCTGGATTTTTTGCAGGCGGGATGAAGGAATGGCTTTACCGTCGCCACGGGTCACTTCTTCCACTTCGGCATAATGCGCCCAGACCAGGAAAAAAATGACAAA
>CAZKTB010000073.1:1311-4737 GCA_964555485.1 uncultured Thiopseudomonas sp.
TCTTTCGGGCCATCGGCAATGATGCGGCCACGGTCGACAATCACCAGCCGGTTGACCAGGCTCAGCATTGAGGCGCGATGGGTAACCAGTAGCAGGGTTTTGTCGGCGCAGACCTCGGTCAGGTTCTTCTTGATGCGTTCTTCGGTTGCGTTATCCATGGCACTGGTCGGCTCATCCAGCAACAGGATGGCCGGATCCAGCAACAGGGCGCGGGCCAGAGCCACGTTCTGGCGCTGGCCACCGGACAGCTGCAGGCCGCGTTCGCCCACTTGCAGCTCGTAACCTTGCGGGTGCAGCCGGGCAAACTCGTGTACCCCGGCGCGCTCGGCCGCCTGCAGGATGGTCTCGTCCTCGACGAAACGGGCACCACTGGTCAGGTTCTCACGCAGGCTGCCGGCAAACAGCTGGATATCCTGGGGCACGTAGCCGATACGCTGGCGCAGGTCGTTGATATCGAGCTGGCGCACATCCATGCCATCAATCAGCAGGTTGCCTGATTCAGGCTGGTTCAGACCCATGATCAGCTTGGCCAGCGAACTTTTGCCCGAGCCGCTGCGGCCGATGATGCCGACCTTTTCGCCCGGACGAATGCTCAGGCTGACATCACGCAAGGCCGGGTGTTCCTGTCCGGGATAGGTGAAGTTGACCTGGCGAAACTCGATGGCACCTTTCAGCTGGTGACGCTTGAGCGGTTTTTCCTGTTCCTGGCGCTCCTGCGGCAACTCCATCATCTGATTGATCGAGTCCAGTGTTACCCGGGCGTGCTGGTAGCGGGTCAGCAAGCCGGAAATCTGCGTTAGCGGAGCCAGCGCACGGCTGCCCAGCATATAGCAGGCAATCAGGCCGCCCATACTGAGGTCGCCATCAATGATCTTGTAAACACCGTAGACGATGGTCATGACACCAGCCATCTGCTGCAGGAACATGGTGCTGTTCATAGCCAGGCTGGACAGCATGCGGGCGCGTAACTCCAGTCGGCTCAGGGTGCCGATGGCATGCTCCCACAGATGCTGTCGCTCACCCTGGGCGTTGTTGGTCTTGACCGAATCCAGGCCGTTGATGGTTTCAATCAGGATGGACTGGCGCTCGGACGACAGCGCCATGGTGCGCTCCATGACCTCGGCCAGCGGACGTTGCAGCAGCCAGCCAATGATGGCGGCAATCGGGAAGGCCAGCAGCGGGATCAACACCATGTTGCCGCCAATCAGGGCAATCACGGCAAGAATGAGCAGCGTGAAGGGCAGGTCAATCAGGCTGGCCAGCGTCAGTGAAGAAAGAAAGTCGCGCAGGCTCTGAAAGTCGTGAATGCTTTGCGCAAAGCTGCCGACCCGGGCCGGGCGGTTGGCCATCGACATGCCGGTAATGCGCTCGAACAGGGTGGCAGAAATGATCAGGTCAGTCTTCTTGCCGGCAAGGTCAAGACACAAACCACGCAACGTCTTGAGCACCAGGTCAAATATAAAGGCGCCGGCCACGCCCAGGGCCAGTACCCATAGTGTCGTTGTCGCCTGATTGGGAACCACCCGGTCGTAGACATTCATCACAAACAACGGAATGCACATGCCGATCAGGCTGATGATAAAGCTGGCGGCAATGGCGTCGGCATAGAGTTTGCGCGAGTGCTTCAGGGTGTCGCGAAACCAGGACTTGGTCCGGGGGATCAGGTCGCCATGGTCAATATCGTACTTGTGCCGGGGCTGGGCAAAGAAAGCCAGACCACTGTACTGCCTGGCCAGCTGCTCCAGGGGAACCAGCTGCTCACCGCCATCGCTTTCGCTGGGCATGATGCGGGCGCTACCGTCGTCTTCGATAGCCAGCAGGATCACACTGTGACCGTCCCGCATCAGCAGCATCACCGGCAGGGACATTGCGGGTATGCGATCGAGCGACCTGCGCAGCAGACGGCCCTGCAGTCCGGCCCTGGCTGCAGCACGGGGCAGCAGCTCGGCTGGCAGACGATGTCCGGGCAGGGGCAAGCCGCTGGTCAGGGTGGCACGGCTGGCCGGACGCTGGTGCAGCGTGCACAGTGACAACAGGCTGTCCAGCAGCGGATCGTCAAGGTAGTCGTGCGGGTCAGCTGCCCGGGAGGCAAGCGGGATGTCCGTGGTCAAGGCAATTACTCAAGGAAATATGGAAGCGGACAAACGATAACAAACTGATAGCACAAACTAAACAGGCGGCCATGAACCCTGTCCATGGCCGCCTGCAAAGTTGCTAGTTCAGCGTGATCACAGGCTGGGCAGCTGGGCTTTCACGCTAACTTCGTCCATTGGTACGGAAGCCAGAGGCGCGGTTACGCCCTGGTTGCGCAGCAGCTCGCCAGTGAGTGCCTGGATGCGGTACTCGGTAGCCAGGCGGTGATGGCGCAGCTCTTCCATGCGACGGGAAGCTGCGAACAGCTCGTTCTCGCTATCCAGCAAGTCAAGCAGGGTACGCTCGCCGAGCGTGAACTGCTTCTGGTAAGACTCACGTACGCGGGAGCTGTGCTCGACATACTGCTGAGCAATCGGCAGCTGGCGGTTGGCGTTTTCCAGTGCGTTCCAGGCCAGACCCATGTCTTCATGCAGAACCCGCAGGGCGTTGTCACGAACATCCATGGCTTGGTTGATCTGGTAGGCCTTGGAGCGTACATCAGCCTTGTTGCTGCCACCGGCAAACAGGTTGTAGCGCATGTTCACCATGGCGCTCCACTGGTTCTTGTGCGCCGGAACACCGTCCAGGTTGTTGTCGGCACTGCGCGACAGCTCCACATCAAAGTGCGGATAGAAAGTGGACTTGGCTGTTTTGTACTGATGCTCGGTAGCCTGCACATCGGCTTCGGCAGAGCTCAGGTAGGGGTTGCCCTGCAGCATTTTCTCGCGTGCGGTCTGCAGGTCTGTTGGCAGCTGAACAGCGCGTGAAGTCGGCATGCTCAGGCTGGCTGGCTGCTGGCCGACCAGGCTGAAGTAGTTCAGCTTGGCATCGGACAGGTTGGTTTCTTCGGTGATCAGGTTGTTGCGGGCCTGGGCCAGGCGAGCTTCAGCCTGGTCGAGGTCAGCGGTACGGCCGACACCGCTGCGGGTGCGCTTGGTGATCTGGTCATAGATGCGCTCGTGACTGCGCAGGTTGTTTTCGGCCAGGCGTACCAGCTCCTGGCGCAGCAGCACATCCGGTTGTTTCCGGTAATGCGGGTACTGCCACTGGCGAGTTGACGCATGACTTTGGTGCCGATGGTGCGGGTAGCCTCAAGGTGAATGGTGCCGACTTTGCCATTCCGACTGCAGGCACGCCTACCGTCATCGCTGGAACCCACGGTACGCTGACCGTCAATGCTGATGGCAGCTACAGCTATACCGCCAATGCGAATACCGGTGGTGAGACGGACAACTTTGCATTTGTCATTACCGATGCAGACGGTGACACGGCAACTACGACAATTGCTGTCAC
>CAZKTB010000073.1:4837-7554 GCA_964555485.1 uncultured Thiopseudomonas sp.
CATTTGTCATTACCGATGCAGACGGTGACACGGCAACTACGACAATTGCTGTCACCATCAATGCGGCAGATGGCCCTGATCCTAGCCAGGTGGGTGAAGTCAAGGTTGACGAGAAAGACCTGCCCACTGATACCGCCACGGCAGAAGTTACTGTTACAGGCTACGAAATTGTAACGGGTGGTGACGGAGCCTTTGGTTCCATCAGCCAGGAAGGTGGTCAGTGGGTCTATAGATTGAACCAGCGGTTTGAACACGATGTTGAGCAGGGCCGCAACATAGCGGAAGGTGCTGACACGGTTCAGGTGACCGTTGAGGACACCCAGGGCAATACCTTTACCGTAAACGTCAAAGTCGACATTGTTGACGATATTCCATCGATCAATGCGACTGAGGATCTGACGGTTGTTTCCGGTAATGCGGGTACTGCCACTGGCGAGTTGACGCATGACTTTGGTGCCGATGGTGCGGGTAGCCTCAAGGTGAATGGTGCCGACTTTGCCATTCCGACTGCAGGCACGCCTACCGTCATCGCTGGAACCCACGGTACGCTGACCGTCAATGCTGATGGCAGCTACAGCTATACCGCCAATGCGAATACCGGTGGTGAGACGGACAACTTTGCATTTGTCATTACCGATGCAGACGGTGACACGGCAACTACGACAATTGCTGTCACTATTAATCGTGATGCGGATATCAAACTGGGCTCAAAGGAAGATGATATTCTAAACTATGGTGACTCTAATAGTGACCTTGTTGTAGTTGGCGACTTACCGACGACACCAAAAATCATCAGTGGACAAGACTATAACCTGGCTTTCATTGTGGACAGCTCGGGCAGTATGAGCGCTCAACAGATTGTTGATGCAAAAGACTCCATTCGCACAGTTTTGGGAGAGTTGTGGGAGAACGCGCAAACTGACAACAGTGGCACTGTTAATGTGTATGTTTCAGATTTTGACAGTATTGTTCGTGGCTCGATTGAACTTAACTTGTCTGACTATACAACCAAACAGAGCATGCTGAATGACCTCAATGGTTACTTAAGTGGCGTACAAAGTGGTGGTGGTACCAACTATGAAGCTGCTTTCCTTGATGCGGCTCACTGGTTCAACTCAGTACCATCTGCAAATAATGTCACTTACTTTATTACTGATGGCAAACCGACTTATTATTACAGTGATGCTAATCAGCCTATTAAGGTTATTGATATTACAACAGGCAGTTGGAGTAATCCTGTAAATGAAACTAAATACTTGTCTGATGTCTTGCCCTCTGGATATCAGTTTGGTCACGTAGTTAAGGCTATGGTTCATGGCCAAGAAAGAGTAATTGTTGATGCCGAGGGGAGAATCCACCTATGGAGTAAGTCGCGAAATGCGAGTAACCCAACGGACTCTTGGGATATTAGTGAGAGTACTCAGGTTCAGGGCTTTTATGTAATAAAACCTACAGGGGATGGAGGACACCAGGTTTCACAGATTTCCGGCAATGGTAGTAGCACAACAAACACAGTTCGTACCGAATCTGAAGCTGCATTTGATGTGCTCAAGAGTATTGAAGGTATGGTTGTCAATGCTATCGGTATTGGCTTTGGAGTGTCATTAGATGATTTGAAACCATATGATACTAATGAGGATCCGGTTGCAAATATCGAGGCCAGTGACTTGGCTGATGCAATCCTGGGGTCAGAGCAAGATGTGCCCTATGGTAAAGATACTGTGTCGACAGGTGAAGGTGATGACATTGTTTTCGGCGATACAATGTTGCTGCCGGGTTCAGATGACGTCATTACCGATATCAATGACTTGAAAGACTACGTTGGTAATCAGCTTGGTTTGGGCGGGTCTGCGTCCAATGCACAAGTGTTGAACTATATCCGTGATAATGCTGATGACTTCAACCGGTCAACAGATCTGGATAGTGATGATGTACTCAGTGGTGGTAAAGGTAACGACATCCTCTACGGTCAAGGTGGTAACGACACTCTGATTGGTGGTGAAGGTAACGACATTCTGTACGGTGGTACGGGTGACGATATCTTCAAATGGGTAGATGGTGATGCCGGAACTGTCTCGAACCCTGCACATGACGTCGTCAAGGACTTCGGCCTTGGCGGTACGGATCCCAATGGTGAGGACAAGCTGGATCTGGCTGATTTGCTGACTGCAACAGCAAGTGATGACCTGACCCAGTTCCTGAGTATCAGCTACGATGGTGCCAACACTGTGATCAATGTTTCCAGCGCGGGAGGGCTGGTAGCGAATGGCCCAGACCAGATCATCACTCTGGAAGGGGTGAACTTGGTAGGTAGTTACACGGATCAGGCAAGTCTGATTAACTCACTGGTTAATGATGGAAAACTGGTAGTTGTTGACTAAGCCCTAACCACAACCAAAGCCCGCTATCACCAGATGGCGGGCTTTTTCCTTTGTAAGGTATCTGTATGTTGTATGTTCAGCGTGGAGCCGACGGGTCGCTGCTGCAGGTAAGCAAACAGCCGTTTGACGGCATGACCGAAGAGCTGGCAATGGATAGCCCCGAGGCACAGCAATGGCTGGGTCTGGCACGTTTGCGCGAGTCGGACCAGGACATGATTCGCGTGCTGGAAGACCTGATTTACACCCTGATGGACAAGGGGGTAATCAGTATTACCGATCTGGGGTGCGGGGATCGGCATCACGCCGTTCATCGCCCGCATGAAGCAGCGCGCCACG
>CAZKTB010000074.1:0-7353 GCA_964555485.1 uncultured Thiopseudomonas sp.
AAGATCAGGCTGATGGCCAGCTTGATGACATAGTCGACCCAGGCGATTTCCACCCAGTGCTCGGCCATGAAGCTGTTGCTGCTGTGCCAGAAGGCAATGCTGAAAAATACCAGGGTATCCAGCAGGTTGCCGAAAATGGTCGAGGCCGAAGGAGCGATCCACCATTGCGGCAGGCGGCGCAGGCGGTCAAATACCTGAATGTCGGCCAGCTGTCCGATTGCATAGGCGGCAAAGCTGGCCACTGAAATGCGCAGCACGAACAGGTTCAGGCTCGTTAGAGCTACCCAGCCGTTGAAGCTGCCTTCATGGAACAGGGTCGAGACCAGATAGGACACCAGTAGCGCCGGTAGCATTACCCAGGCAATCACGCGGCGGGCCGGTTGCTTGCCGAGAAGACGTACGGTCAGATCGGTGGCCAGGAAAATGAACGGGAAACTGAATGCACCCCAGGTGGTTTGCCAGCCGAGAAGCTCCATCGGGAACTGCACCAGATAGTTGCTGGCGATAATGATAAATACGTGAAAGCCGATCAGAGCGGCCAGGGCAGCGCGGGTGCGCGCCGAATCCAGGATGGACATCTGCAGTAACCTTTTTAAGCGGGGTTTGGGAACCGGGGTGAATGACGATGGGTTTTGATAACGGGGTCAGTTAAATTTACGCAATGCTTAATTTTACCTGACCCCTTTATCTTGAACTTCCCTTTATCTTACCTGATTAAATGTACCTGCTCCCTTTTACTGACTAACATAGGTGTATCCCGCGGGCAGTGCCCGTGCGCTTTTGTGGAGACCCCATGCCATCCCTGTTGTTGCGCTGGCGCTTTTTCGTGATTCTGGCACTGTCGATGCTGGTGCTGCTGTGGCCCCTGCATGGCCTGATCCAGAACTATTATCTGGATGGCCTGCAGCGCAAGAACAGCCAGACCCTCGACCTGTTTGCCGCCAACCTGAGTGGTACGCTCAAACGCTACGAGATCCTGCCGCAGATCGTTGGCCGCCTGCCCGAGGTGCATAACGCCCTGCTCAATCCGCAGCGCAAGGAAAGCCTGGAAGCCGCCAACCACTTGCTCAACCGCATGCAGCAGCAGACCCGTGCCGACGTTGTCTACCTGCTGGACACCAGTGGTACCACCATTGCCGCCTCCAACTGGCAGCATGAGCGCAGTTTTGTCGGTCACAACTTCATTTTTCGCCCCTATTTTTTCGAAGCCATGCAGCAGCGCACCGGTACCTTTTTCGGTCTGGGCAATATCTCGCTCAAGCGTGGTTATTACTTCGGCAATGCGGTGTACGTTGACGAGGTGATTGTCGGCGTACTGGTGGTCAAGGTGGATCTGGACTTCACTGAAAGCCTGTGGGGCACCACGCCGGAGCGCCTGATGGTCACCGACAACAATGGTGTGGTGATCCTGTCATCCGAATCTGACTGGCTGTTTCGTGCCAGCCGCCAGCTGGAGCAGGCCGAGTTGGCGCAGATAGCCTTGCACCAGCCTTATGCGAACCAGAATCCGGCCAGGCTGGAGTTGTCTGACCGGCAGTGGTTGCGTTTTGACAAGCAGCTGCAGGATATCGGCTGGACGGTTAACGTACTGGTGCCGCGTCAGGAACTGATGGTGCAGGTGCAGACCGCGATGGCGGTCATCACTGCCAGCATGCTGGCGCTGCTTCTGGTACTGGGCCTGCTGATGCAGCGCCGCCGCCATTATCTGGAGCGCATCGAGATGGATGCCCGTGCCCGCGCCGAGCTGGAGGAGCGGGTGCAGCAACGCACTCTGGACCTGCAGACCCTCAACCAGCGGCTGCGCGACGAGGTGCTGGAGCGGGAAAATACTCGCCAGGCACTGGTACGTACCCAGGACGAGCTGGTCCAGGCCGGCAAGCTGAGTGCCCTGGGTGTGATGTCGGCCAGTATCAGCCATGAACTGAACCAGCCGCTGGCTGCCATCCGCAGCTACGGCGACAATGCCAAGATTTTTCTGCAGCAACAGCGTTTACCCGAGGTGGCCGGTAACCTTGATTTGATCACTACCCTGACCGGGCGGATGGCGTCGATCATCGAGCATCTGCGTGCCTTTGCCCGACGTGATCCACAGGCGTCCGAGCATGTTGCCCTGCAGCCGGCCATCGAGGATGCCCTGGCCTTGCTGGCGGCCCGGGCCCGCGAGCTGGGTGTGGAAGTGGTGCGTGATATTCCGGATGCCACCCTGTGGGTCGAGGCCGGTGAAACCCGTTTGCGTCAGGTGCTGGGCAATCTGCTGGCCAATGCGCTGGATGCCCTGGCCGAGCAGGGCGGGCCGCGCAGACTGGAACTGAGCACAGGGCAGACGGAAGACTGGACCTGCCTGACAATTGCCGACAATGGACCGGGTTTCGGGGCCGAGGCACTGCTGCAGGCGCGCGAGCCGTTCTTCACCACCAAGACCAGCGCACGCGGGCTTGGACTTGGCCTGGCCATCTGTGATGCTGTAGTCAAATCACTGGGTGGGCGACTCGAGTTTGCCAACCGTCCACAGGGCGGTGCCCGTGTTGAGTTGTATCTGAAAACCATTGTTGCCGGGGTCAATCTGGAAACCCGGGAGGACTTTGTCTGATGCTGAAACTTGCTGCCGATACCCAGGTGTTGCTGCTGGATGACGACGAGCATCTGCGTACTGCGTTGTGCCAGACTTTCGAGCTGGCCGGGATCCGGGTGCAGGCCCAGGGTTCGGCGGACGGCTTGCTGGATGCCCTGTCACCGCAGTGGGGCGGAGTAGTGGTCAGCGATATCCGCATGCCGGGCATGGATGGCCTGCAGTTGCTGGACGAGCTGGCGCAACTTGATGCGCAGCTGCCGGTACTGCTGATTACTGGCCACGGTGATGTGCCGCTGGCGGTACAGGCGATGCGGGCCGGTGCCTATGATTTTCTGCAAAAACCTTTTGCCAGCGAGCAGCTGCTGGATAGCGTACGCCGGGCGCTGGGTGTGCGGCAGCTGGTGCTGGAGAACCGCTGCTTGCGCATGGCGCTGGATGAACAGCAGCAACTGGGCGAGCGCTTGCTGGGGGCTTCTGCTGCGGCCCAGCGTTTGCGTCAGCAGGTACAGGCGCTGGCACCGTTGTCGGCCGATGTGCTGATTCTTGGTGAAACCGGTAGCGGCAAGGAAGTGGTGGCGCGCGCCCTGCATGAGCTGTCACCCAGGCGCAACGCGCCTTTTGTGGCCATCAACGCCGGTGCCCTGGCCGAGTCGGTGATCGAGAGCGAGCTGTTCGGTCATGAGGCCGGTGCCTTCACTGGTGCGCAAAAAAGGCGCATTGGCAAGTTCGAATATGCCCAGGGCGGCACCATCTTTCTCGACGAGATCGAGAGCATGAACCCCGAAGTGCAGGTCAAGCTGCTGCGTTTGCTGCAGGAACGGGTGGTTGAGCGGGTTGGTTCCAACCAGCTGATTCCGCTGGATATCCGTATCGTCGCTGCCACCAAGGAAGACCTGTTGCTGGCTGCCGATGAAGGCCGTTTTCGTGCTGACCTCTATTACCGGCTGAATGTGGCGCAGGTGCAGATACCGCCGCTGCGTGAACGGCAGGACGATATTCTGCCGCTGTTTGTGCATTTCATGGGACAGGCCTGCCAGAAATACCAGATTCCGGAACCGGAGCTGCCGGCCCTGAAAAGGGCAGTGCTGCTCAGTCATGACTGGCCCGGCAACGTGCGCGAGCTGCAGAATGCCGCCGAACGTTTTGCGTTGGGACTGGAGCTGGCCATCAATGCTCCGTTGCAACAGCTGGCCGCCAATCATGGGTTGCCGTTGCCGCAGCAGGTGGAAGCCTTTGAGCGAGCGCTGATTGCCGCCGAGCTGGCGCGTGGGCATGCCTCGCTGCGGTTGGTGGCTGAAGCTTTGCAGATACCGCGCAAGACACTGCACGACAAAATCCGCAAATACGGGCTGGATCAGCCGCCTGTTGGCGGAAATCCGCCTGGCTAGCTCCGTGCTTGGCGGAAATCCGCCGTTTTGGCTTGCCATAATGATGTGCAGACATTTGTGTCACTGCTGGCGAGGCTGTTGCGCTATTGCCGACATGACTGCCGCGTCATCGGGTGTCTGCTGCCACCTCGTCATTACCGGGCTTGACCCGATGGTCTCCTGGCTTATATGCACCCTCATGGGAGATCACCAGATCAAGTCGGGTGATGACGGGTCGTGAGGGGTGATGACAGGGGGCAGATAAAAACCATCTACGACCTTGGTATATGTATTGCTCTAATGGTTCGTTTTTTGCTGTGGTTGTTGTCCGGAGCCTTGGCTCTGCATTCATAACAAGACTTGGCGAATCATCGCCCTCCGTTTCGAGCAAGAGGTAGTACACATGCTGAAAACCACCATCAAGGCCCTGGCCTGTGCCGTAACCATTGGTCTGGCCGGTATTGCCACCGCCGCCGAACCCATTGTCATCAAGTTCTCCCACGTTGTTGCCGAACACACCCCGAAAGGACAGGGTGCACTGCTGTTCAAGAAACTGGCCGAAGAGCGCCTGCCGGGTAAAGTGCAGGTTGAGGTTTACCCCAACTCCTCGCTGTTTGGTGACGGCAAGGAAATGGAAGCCCTGCTGCTGAACGACGTGCAGATCATTGCGCCCTCACTGGCCAAGTTCGAGCACTACTCCAAAGCCATCCAGATTTTCGACCTGCCGTTCCTGTTTGACGATATCGACGCCGTAGACCGTTTCCAGAAGGGTCCGGTTGGTCAGGAACTGCTGACCTCCATGGAAGACAAGGGCATCACCGGCCTGGGCTACTGGCATAACGGCCTGAAGCAGCTGTCTGCCAACAAATCCCTGCTGGAGCCAAGGGACGCCCGCGGCCTGAAGTTCCGTGTACAGGCTTCTGCCGTACTGGAAGAGCAGTTCAAGGCGGTACGTGCGGTACCCCGCAAGATGAGCTTTGCCGAGGTGTACCAGGGTCTGCAGACCGGTGTGGTCAACGGTGCCGAAAACCCGTACTCCAACATCTACTCGCAGAAGATGCACGAAGTGCAGAAGTTCATCACCGAGTCCAACCACGGCCTGCTCGACTACATGGTGATCACCAATACCAAGTTCTGGAACGGCCTGCCTGAAGATGTACGCACCGAGTTGCGTGCCATCATGGACGAAGTCACCGTTGACGTGAACAATCATGCCAACGAGCTGAACATGCGTGACAAGCAGTCGATCCTGGATGCGGGCAAGACTGAAATCCAGTACCTGACCCCGGAACAGCGCCAGAAGTGGCGTGACGCCATGGCTCCGGTATGGAAGAAGTTCGAAGGCGAGATTGGTGCCGAGCGCATCAAGGCCGCCCAGGAAGCCAACAAGCAGTAATAATCCCTTGTGTAACGGGTGCCAGGCGGCACCCGTTACCTGTTTCTGCAGGATGGCTTGCAAAGCGTCTGGACGTGCCGGGTGCTTTACAAGCTTTTCCCTGTTTTTAAATCTGTAATCTGGAGATGCCCATGAGTGCCCTGATCAGGATATGGGACCGCTTCGAGGAGGCATTCATTGTCTTCTTGCTGGCGGCGATGACCCTGGTGACCTTTGCCTACGTCATGCTCAATAACCTTTATAGCGTTTTCTACAGCATGGCCGAGTGGTTTGATGACGATTCCAAAATGCAAGAGGTCATGTTCGGCATCGGTGATTTCATCATCGATGGTGCCCAGGCCATGACCTGGAGCAACGCCATGACCAAAGCGCTGTTTGCCTGGTTGATCTTTTTCGGCATTGCCTACGGCGTGCGTGTTGGTGGCCATATTGGGGTGGATGCGCTGGTCAAGCTGGCGCCACGGCACATTCAGCGGATGATAGGTTTTGTTGCAGTGCTGATCTGCCTGGGCTATGCGGGCCTGATGGCCAGCGCCAGTTATAACTGGGTCAATACGCTGATGACGCACAATATTGGTGCTGACGACCTTGGTCATCTTGGTATCAAACAGTGGCATATCAACATGATAGTGCCGCTGAGCTTTGCTTTGGTGTTCATCCGGTTTATCGAGATTTTTGTCCGCATTCTGCGTGACGAGCAAACCGGTCTGGGTCTGGCTGATGAAGCAGCGGATGCCATGAAACTGTCGGACGCCAAGGAGTAAAACCATGACCATTCCATTTCTGTTCCTGGCGCTATTCCTGCTGATGTTCCTCGGCACGCCAGTAGCCATTTCGCTGGGTCTGGCCGGTTCCCTGACCATTCTGTTGTTCAGTCCCGACTCGGTCAGTTCACTGGCGATCAAACTGTTCGAGACCAGTGAGCACTACACCCTGCTGGCGATTCCCTTCTTCCTGCTGGCCGGCTCCTTCATGACCACGGGTGGCGTGGCACGCCGTCTGATCGACTTTGCCAACGCCTGTGTCGGTCACATCCGTGGCGGTCTGGCCATTGGTGCGGTGCTGGCCTGTATGCTGTTTGCCGCACTGTCCGGTTCCAGCCCGGCGACTGTGGCGGCGGTCGGCTCCATTGCCATTGCCGGCATGGTACGTTCCGGTTATCCGCAGCCTTTTGCTGCCGGTATCATCGCCAACGCCGGTACCCTGGGCATCCTGATTCCGCCTTCGGTGGTCATGGTTGTATATGCCGCTGCTACCGAAACCTCGGTGGGCAGCATGTTCATGGCTGGTGTGGTGCCGGGCCTGATGCTCGGTGGTGCGCTGATGGTGGCCATCTACGTGATTGCCGTAAAGAAAAACCTGCCATCCATGCCGCGCGCGACAGTACGCCAGTGGCTGAGCAGTGGTCGCAAGGCGATCTGGGGCCTGCTGCTGATGGTGATCATTCTCGGCGGTATCTATTCCGGCATGTTCACGCCAACCGAGGCGGCAGCCGTTGCGGCGGTGTATTCAGCCTTTATCGCGATTTTCGTCTACAAGGACATGCGCCTGCGTGACAGCCACAAGGTGATCCTGGATTCGGCCAAACTCAGCATCATGCTGATGTTCATCATCGCCAACGCCATGCTGTTTGCCCACGTGCTGACTACCGAACAGATCCCGCAGCAGATCACTTCCTGGGTGCTTGAAGCCGGTCTGTCACCCTGGGCTTTCCTGCTGGTGGTCAACATCGTATTGCTGATTGCCGGTGCCTTCATGGAGCCTTCGGCGATCATCCTGATTCTGGCGCCGATCCTGTTCCCGATTGCGGTAGAGTTGGGTATCGACCCCATCCACCTGGGTGTGGTGATGGTGGTCAACATGGAGATCGGCATGATCACGCCGCCGGTCGGGTTGAACCTCTTTGTCACCTCGGCGGTGACGGGCATGCCGGTTACCAGCGTGATTCGCGCGGCCCTGCCATGGCTGAGCATCCTGATGCTGTTCCTGATCCTGATTACCTACATCCCCTCCATTTC
>CAZKTB010000075.1:0-7295 GCA_964555485.1 uncultured Thiopseudomonas sp.
GTACGGGCAAAGTAGCTTGTAAAGATCTAATTCTTGCACAGCGAGTAGGGCGCCTTGTTGCTTTTGGTGATACTGAGTTCCTGTATCAGGCACTAAATACAGGAATGTTTTATATGAAGATGAATGAACTTTCTCATGGTGGAACAATTAAACATATTTCTCTTGCAACGATTGGAGCGTATACATTGCTGGTGCCAAATTCGCAAAAAGAACAGCATAAAATTGGAAGTTATTTTTTCAAGCTTGACGAATTAATCACTTGGGAACGCGCAAGAATTAGTAAGCTGAAACAAATTAAACAGTCTTGCTTGGCTGGAATGTTTGTTTAGGCAACGTTTTGCCTTGAACTACAATGTAAGTGTTTTCTAGATGTGTGTTGGTAGTAAAGGAGTAGGTAATGTCTGTTGATATTGAGATCGAAGTTGAAGGCAAACGCTACTCTGGTAGTTATGAGGTTGTCGAAAATATGATTTCCGTGTTTTTTGAAGGCCATAGCTGCGAGACTCAAATTGATGGCGCTAAAAATAGCATTGAAGCCTTGGCGAAAATGCAGCTTAGGGCGCTTGTTAAAAATAAAGCGTTGAAATAGAAAATGGACAAAACCAGCCGTCAGCCTTTAGCTATGCATTCAGAGCCGCCATCGTTGCAAGAACCGAGTGGCCTTTGCTTGCTTGAGGCCCAGCGCAGAGTCGAAGAGCTCGACAATGGCACAGTTAGAGCCGTGCCAAGCGAGGATGTTATGCGCAAGGCCCGTAAGCTGTTGCGAGCGGTTACGAACGATTAAGCTGCACTTGCCTCTGCGGTTTGTCCAGCAAGTCTGATAGACGCCATTGTGCCCGTAAGGCAATAGATTAGTCTAAAATAGACAGTACTGTATCCATTTTGAGCCTGCTTATGAACTTTTATGATGCTGCCGAAGTGCAGCGCCTGTTAGCTGGGCATTTACGCTCGCAGCGTGAGGCGGCTGGCCTGAGTCGTGATGCGCTGGCTGACGTGAGTTTGGTGCCTGCATCCACCATCAAGAAATTTGAACTGAGCGGTCAAATATCTTTGCGCCAGTTTATGCTGCTGTGGCAAAGCCTCGACGACTTGGCGCGCTTGGCAGAGCTGACCAAGCCGCAACCGGCCATGCCTGCCAGCATTGAAGAGGTGCTAGGAAGTGACTTTTAGCCCGACTCGCAAGCTCAATGTGTATCGCACCCTGGCCAGTGCTGAGCGTGTAGAAGTGGGCACTTTGGCGCAAGGCCGTCAGGGTGTTTTTTTTCAGTATGCAGCCAGTTATCTGGCGCGTTTTGGCGCGGCGGGCAATCTGTCGCCCTACAAGCTGAAAGCTGATACCAGCTTGCAGCAGGCCCCTTTGACACCGCATTTTGGTTTGCATGGCACCTTTGCCGACAGCCTGCCAGACGGTTGGGGTTTGTTGCTGCAAGATCGGTTTTTTCGCCAGCAGGGGCTGGCTCTGGATAAAGTTACTGCCATGGATCGCCTGGCCTTTGTGGCTGATCGTGGCATGGGGGCGCTTAGTTATCAGCCCGCCATAGCCTTGGAAGATAACGACCAAGCGCAACAGTTGGCCGAGCTGGGCGCCCAAGCGCAAGCGGTATTTGATGGCCTGACCGAAGAGGTTTTGGCGGCGCTGGTTGCAGCGGGCAGTTCGGGCGGTGCAAGGCCCAAAGCACAGTTGTATTTTGCACCTGGTGATTATCGAACCTGTTACACCACAGCGCAGCCCGGCCATGAACCCTGGCTGGTGAAGTTTACCTCTGAGCATTTTTTACTGGGACATCAGGAAGGTGTCTGTGAGGCCGTTTATCTAAGCATCGCTGACCAACTGGGGTTGCAACCACCTGCGTGGCAGTTGCTATCTGCCGGCGATAAGCGCTGGTTGGCTCTTAAGCGTTTCGATATTGAGCCAAACCATGGTCGTCAGCATTTGTTGAGTGTTGGCGCCATGCTGGACGCTGATTTTCGGATTCCCAGCCTGGATTATCAGGATTTGATCAAGGTATCGGGGCAGCTGTGCCGTGCGCCGTCGGCTGCAAGGCTATTGTTTCGCCGCATGGTGTTTAATCTGTTTGCGTGCAACCAGGATGACCATAGCAAGAACTGGGCGTTTTTAATGGCTGATAACGGTCTGTGGCAACCCGCACCTTTTTACGACGTTACCTATAGCCCGCAGCCTTATAACGAACATGCCACTTCTTTTGGCGGCTATGGTAAAAAGCCGCCTCTTAAAACCATGCAGATGCTGGCCGAGAGCGCTGGTTATGCGAACTGGCAACAGGCGCAGACGGATATTGACGAGATAGCGCAAGCAGTTATGGGGTTTCGACACTTGGCGCGGCAATTGGAAGTAAAGCCTGCTATTGCCAGGGAAATCCAGAACAAGCTGGAAGAAAACTATCAAAACAATAAACAGTTATGCCCTTGAGTTATTTGGTAGGGTGCTAAGTCCTATCGTTCAAAAATTAGTTGTATAAGGCCAGCCATGACCAGTTTTACCAAAGAATCTGACTTCGAAGCTGCAGTGATTGCCGAGCTGACCCGCCGTGGTTGGGCAGAGCAGGTTATCAAGAACCCGACCGAGCAGGATTTGCTGGATAACTGGGCGTCCATTCTGTTTGAAAACAACAGAGGCATTGATCGCCTCAATGATGTGCCGCTGACCCAGGGCGAAATGCAGCAAATCATGGAGCAAATCCATGGTTTGCGTACCCCGCTTAAGCTCAATGGCTTTATCAACGGTAAAACCGTCACCATTACCCGCGACAATCCTGCCGATGCCCTGCATTTTGGCAAAGAAGTCAGCCTGAAAATCTATGACCGCCACGAAATTGCCGGTGGGCAAAGCCGTTATCAAATCGTGCAGCAGCCACAGTTCAAGCGTGCTCACGAGCTGGCCCGCGATCGTCGTGGCGACTTGATGCTGCTGATCAACGGCATGCCGGTGTTTCATATTGAACTTAAACGCAGCGGCGTACCGGTGAGCCAGGCCTATAACCAGATTCAGACCTATTCTCGTGAAGGCGTGTTCAGCGGATTGTTTTCACTGGTGCAAATTTTTGTTGCCATGGAGCCGAATGAGGCATTGTATTTCGCCAACCCGGGGCCCGATGGCAAGTTCAACCGTGACTTTGCCTTTCACTGGGCCGACTTCAACAATGAGCCGATCAACCACTGGAGCAAGGTAGTCGAGCATTTGCTGTCCATTCCCATGGCGCATCAACTGATAGGTTTTTATACCGTGGCGGACGAGGCCGACGGTGTGCTCAAGGTGCTGCGCAGCTATCAGTATTATGCGGCCCATGCCATTTCCGACACGGTAGCCAAAACCAACTGGCAAAACCCCAATCGGCTGGGTGGCTTTATCTGGCATACCACCGGCTCGGGCAAGACCATGACCAGCTTCAAGTCGGCGCAACTGATTGCCGGCTCCCGTGATGCAGACAAGGTGGTATTTGTACTCGACCGCATCGAGCTGGGCGCACAAACCCTGGCGGCCTATAAAAACTTTGTTGGCGACTCGGGCAGTGTGCAAGCCACTGAGCATACCGGCGTGCTGGTTAGCAAGCTGAAAAGTAAAGTCCCGGCCGACACGCTGATAGTTACCTCCATTCAAAAGCTGAGCCGTCTGAAGGATGAAGAAGACGGACTGAACAGCAATGATCTGGAAGCCATTCGTAAAAAACGCTTGGTGTTTATCGTTGACGAATGCCACCGCTCCACCTTTGGCGATATGTTGCAGGACATCAAGGACAGTTTTAAGGGTGCGTTGTTTTTCGGTTTTACCGGTACGCCGATTCAGCAGGAAAACCGGCAAAAAGACAGCACAACAGTGGATGTGTTTGGCAATGAGCTGCACCGCTATAGCATCGCTGACGGTATCCGTGACAAAAACGTGCTGGGTTTTGACCCCTATCAGGTGGCGACTTTCAAGGATCGTGACGTTCGTGAAGCCATTGCACTGGAGCAGGCCAAGGCTGGCAGTGTGGCCGAGGTTATGGACGATGCACGCAAAAAAAGAATTTTTAACCGCTTTATGCAGGACGTGCCCATGGCCGGCACACAAGATGAAGCTGGCAAGCATCACAAAGGCATTGAAGATTATCTGCCCATGACGCAGTACGACACGCCACAACACCGCGAGGCGGTGGTGGAGGATATTGCCGACAACTGGCCAGTGCTAAGCCAAGGCAACAGATTTTACGCCATCTTTGCTACCCACAGCATTGCGCAGGCGATTCACTATTACCGGCTGATCAAAAACTGGCAGCAGGAAGGTAAGTTCCCCGCACTGAATCTGACGGCCCTGTTTGATCCGCACGATAACTTGGAAGGGCGGGAGACTGATCGAGCGCTTAAACAGAGTGGTTTGCTGGAAATTCTGCAGGATTATAATCAGTGCTTTCAAACCAAATTTGATCTGGCCAATCACGCCGGTTTCAAAAAAGATCTGGCCAACCGCCTGGCCCGCAAGACGCCCTATACCCATATAGATGATGACCTGCGCAAGCCGCTGCATCTGCTGATTGTGGTCGATCAAATGCTGACCGGCTTTGATTCCAAATGGATCAACACCCTGTACCTGGACAAGCTGATGGATTACGAGAACATCATTCAGGCGTTCTCGCGCACCAACCGTCTGTTTGGTCCGGATAAGCCCTTTGGCACCATTCGCTATTACCGTAAGCCCCATACCATGACGCGCAACGTTGCAGATGCGGTCAAACTGTATTCCGGCGACAAGCCGATTGGCCTGTTTGTATGTCGTCTTGCTGATCACGTGGCGCAAATGAATCAGTGCTTTGCAGAGATACAGGCAATTTTTACCGCTGAAAAAACTGATGACTTCAAGGCGCTGCCCGAGAACAAGGCCGCCAGACAGGCATTTGCCAAGGCGTTCAACCAGCTGCAGGGTTTGCTGGAGGCTGCCAAGGTGCAGGGCTTTAGCTGGGAAGTTACCGAGTATCACCGGGAAGAAGAGCAGAACGGCAGCGTTACGCTGGAGCTTGATCAGCAGCAGTATGTGACCCTGTTGCAACGCTACAAGGAGTTGTCATCTGGCAGCACAGCCAGCGGCGACGGTGGTGACGAGCCCTCTGTGTATGACTTGAGTAGTCATATCACCGAGATCGATACCGACAAGATTGACAGCGACTACATGAACTCGCGCTTTGACAAATACTTGAAGGAGCTGAAAGGTCACGATCCGGCAGCACAGGAAGCGGCATTGGCTGAGTTGCAGCGTTCTTTTGCCAGCCTGTCGCAGGATGAGCAAAGGTATGCCGAGCTATTGCTGAATGACTTTTTACGCGGTGATGTTGAAACAAAAGACGGCTACAGCTTTCGCGACTATCTGACCGATTACCAGGCCAATCTTGGTGCCCAGCAAATCAGGGCTATGGTGGAATATCTGGGTGTAGATGAAAAGCTGTTAACCGGCTTCATGAATACCCGGGTGACACCGGCGAATATCAATGACTATGGTCGTTTTGATGAACTGCTCGCCAGTGTTGACCGGCAGAAGGCACGACAGTTTTTTGAGCTGCGGGAAGGTACATCCGTCAAGCCTTATCAGGTCAGCATGAAAGTTGACGCACTTTTGCGTGATTTTGTGTTGCAAGGCAGAGGAGTGGTTGAAAGTTTTGATTTTCCGGCCAGTTACAGCAGTTCGTAACCTTGGCCGGTACTGGATATATGCCCATGAACAGTTATCAGCCGCCATTAACCATCACGCCGAAGATACTCAACCTGCTTGGGCAGGTTAGCGAGCAGCTTGGGCGCATTGCCGAGCGTGATCATCAGGCCCGGGCATTGCGACTAAGGCGCGCCAATCAGATCCGAACCATTCAGGGGTCGCTGGCGATTGAGGGTAATAGCCTGAGCGTTGAGCAAATCACGGCAGTGCTGGAAGGCAAGCCGGTGATCGCCCCACCCAAAGAGGTGCAGGAGGTCAAAAACGCTCTGGCTGTGTATGAGCAGTTTGATCGCTACGATCCCGGTAGCGAAGCTGACTTGCTGGATGCCCACCGCTTGCTGATGGCCGGTTTGGTGGATGAAATTGGCCAATACCGTAGTGGCGGTGTCGGTGTGATGAAGGATAACAGGGTGGTGCACATGGCACCGCCGGCCAGCCAGCTATCCCGTTTGATGAGTCAGTTGTTTGACTGGCTGAACAACACAGAACACCCGCCACTGATTGCCAGTGCGGTGTTTCATTACGAGTTTGAGTTTATCCACCCCTTTGCTGACGGCAACGGTCGCATGGGGCGGCTGTGGCAAAGCCTGATTCTGGCGAAGTGGAACCCCCTGTTTGCCAACCTGCCGGTCGAGACGCTGGTACATGCCAACCAGCAAGGCTATTACCAGGCCATTGCCGCCAGCACCGCAGCTACCGATTGCGCTCCTTTTGTGGAGTTCATGCTGGAAATCATTCATCAAACGCTGGCACAACCCGGCCTGGATAGCGGGGTGGGTGAAAGCTTGGGTATATGGTTGGGTAAAGAGTTGGGTAAAGAGCTGGGTAAAGAGCTGACGGCTAATCAGAAATCGATCATCCAGCTGATACAGGCCGAGCCGCGCATCACGGTAAAGGAAATGGCTGCACGCCTGGGTCTAAGCACTACTGCCATCGAGAACAACCTGAAAAAACTGCGCGAGTGGCAGCTGGTACAGCGTGTTGGCGGGCGGCGGGATGGTTATTGGCAAGCCGTTGACCTTACCTGAATGTGACAGCACTCCGGGTGTGGGTCTGGCCTCGTATTCGTAAATGGCTGTTCCTGAGCCATTGGGCGGCTTGCGAAGATTTTTGAAAGTCCGGACATCATGAAAAACGTGCATCACGTATACTGATCCTTAGTCGGGTAACGATTTTGTCTGGTAGGGCTTGCCAGCGGTAACCGCATGGCTTGCACGGACTGATCCGGACGGTTTTACAGAGTGAAGACGGATGTATAAGGCAACGAAAAGAGTTTTGAGCAGACGGCTGAGCTGGCTGTCGATTGCGGCAGGGCTGCTGATGTTAAGTGGCTGTGACGAGGGCGGAGCAGAGATGTCAGCCAGCCAGACCGAAAGCTCGCGTCCAGTGCCGATGCTGCGTGTGGAGGCGACGGGACAGGTTTCCAGCCTGCGCTTTCCGGGCCGGGTGCGTTCGGCACATCGTGCCGATCTTGCTTTCAATGTGCCGGGTCAGGTGGTGGAGCTGCATGCCGAAGAAGGCCAGCGGATTGAGAAGGGCCAGCTGGTGGCCCGCCTGGATGATGCCAACTACCGCATCCTGATGGAGTCGGCGCTGG
>CAZKTB010000076.1:0-7027 GCA_964555485.1 uncultured Thiopseudomonas sp.
TTGACCTCAATATCGATTTTTTAATTACGTCTGCTCACGCCCTCTTGAAAGGGTCTGTCACTGACTAGCCCGGATGCCAGAACTGCGGCGGGTATTGGCACTTCAATCTGGCCCGTACCGTTTTGGTACTGACTGCCATTTCCCTGCCGCGCTGCAGCTCGCGACCGGTAGCCACCAGCTGTGCACAATCGGAACGGTGCGCATCACAGAGACTGACACTCAGGCGATCGAAACTTATCGTGGCCGGACGGCGCTGATGGATTTTATCGGTACGCTCAAGTACAAGGCCCAGTATCTCGCCCTGTAGCAGCTCGACAGCCAGCGGATTGGCGGGACGCCACTTTTTTTTGCCCAGCTTGATCTGCACCCGGTCCAGCCGACATTGCACCACATCACCAGGCACCGCCTGTCGCAGACGCTGTTCGCGCTCGTCACGCTCACGCTGTCGCACTTCGAGCAACTGCTGCTGACGCAGTTCATAGCGCTCACGGGCAGCCTCATCCTGACGGGCCTGCTCCATGCGTGCCTCATGCTGCTGCTCGGGAGTCATCCGCTGCCACTGGTCTTGCGGAATACCCAGCGGGTAAATGGTGCAACCAGCAAGGACAAAAACAGCCAGCAATGCTCCGGCAAAATGCCTGATCACTTCTTTTCTGCTCCTTCCATTTCCCTGCGTGCCTGTAGCAAAAAGCGGCGTATCCTGCGGTATTCCTTCATCCGTTCCAGATCCTCTTGTTGCGGCTCGGCAATGCGTTTCGGATCCAGGTTATCGGCATTGTCAGCCAGCTTGACGCTTAGCGTCAGCGGATCCTGTGCCGCCCGCTGTGCTGCTTCCATGCGGCTCTCATCCGGCCTGCGGGTAAGCGTCTGTACCGCCTGCAACACCTCGGCAGAAAAGCCGGCCTCTTCCAGCTCTTCCAGGCCAACCGCAGTGTCTTCCAGCACATCGTGCAACAGCGCCACCATGCGTTCCTGCTCGGTTTCCAGTTTCAGCATCATTCGCAGCGGGTGCAATATGTAGGGCTGGTCGGCCTTGTCGCGCTGGCCGGCATGGGCCAGCGCGGCTATCACCAGCGCGTGTTCAAGAGTAGCCATCAGACGGGGCTATACAGGTCGACATCGCCCGTGTAACTGAGCTGTGAAGCCTTTTCGATCAGGCGTTCGCTCAGATCATGGGGCTGGTCACGGGAGCAGAACACCTCGACATGCACACGGCCGTCAAGGTAGTGCAGCACCACCTTTTCCATGTCGACATAGGCCAGTTCTTCCTGCCAGACACGACGCAGGTCCTGCATCACCTGGTTACGCATCGGCAGGCGATTGCTTGGATCTTCCTTTTCATCGTCTTCCGGGTCGATATGAATCGCCACATCGATGATGTCCTTGTTCGACTCAAGCAAAATGTGCCGTACATGCTCGGAGATACGGTGGCCCTCCGAGACACTGAGAAACTCGTCAACCTGGATGTGCACATCGACAATGGAGTTGCCACCCATGCGGCGGGTACGCAGCATGTGCACGCCATTGACACCCTCGATGTTGTTGATCAGCTGCTTGATGGCTTTGAGCTGCTTGGGGTCCAGTCCGGTATCAATCAGCTCGCGGATCGACATCCAGGCCTGGTCCCAGCCGATCTTGGCAATCATGAAGGCGACTACTACAGAGGCGAAGGCGTCCAGATAGGCGATACCCATCAGGCTACCGGCCACACCCAGCAACACCACCACGGACGAAATGGCATCGGAGCGGTGGTGCCATGCATTGGCCTTGAGCAGGCCCGAGCGATGTTTGCGCGCGGCCACCATGGTGTACTGGTACAGTCCTTCATTGGCAACAATGGAGACGAAGGCCACCAGCAGGACAATGGATGTCGGATGCATCAGGGTTTCAGGATTCAGCAGACGGTCGGCAGCGTCCCAGGCGATACCACCGGCAGTCAGAATCAGGATCAGACCGAGCCCCACGGTGAACATGGTTTCAATTCGCGCATGACCATAGGGATGGTCTTCATCGGCTGGCTGAGTGCTGTATTTGGCTGCCACCCAGACCATCAGGTCGGTGCTCAGATCCGCAAGAGAGTGGATACCGTCAGCAATCAGTGCATGGGACTGGCCGATGACACCAAAGATGACCTTGATCACGGTCAGCACCAGATTGACAATCGCTCCGACAATGCTGGTATTGCGCATTGCGCGCTGGCGCTCGGCAGCCCGCTGTTGTGAATTCATGATTTCAGTTCCTCCTGATCCTTTATTCCATATCCTGTGCCAGGATGTATTCTACATTAAAGGGGTCAGGTACATTTAAACGAGCTTGAATGTACCTGACCCCTTTAATGAGCTAGCCCCGATAAACCGGCAGCCAGCCGGCCAGCAACAGTATTTGCGCAACAAACACCAATACGGCAAACAGGATGACAAAGCCGATCATCCACTGTCCACCCGGGACTATCCGCTGTTGTTGGGCAAAACGTTTGCGGCTGGCACGCAGCAACAATGCCGGCACCAGCACTGCCCAGATCGCCGCCATCAGTCCGACATAGCCCATGACGCGCACAAAGCCGGTCGGCATGAAAAGATACGCCAACAGGGGTGGTGCAAAGGTCAGCAGCGCTGTTTTGACGCGCCCGCCCAGGTTGTCAGGCCAGCCGCACAGGTCACGCAGGTAATCAAACAAGCCAAGAGTGACACCAAGAAAAGAGCTGGCAATGGCCATATAGGCAAATGCCGCCAGCATTGTTCCCGAGCGGCTGGTGTTCACATGGGCCGACAGGCTCTGCAGTAACTGGGTAACGTCGCCATCGGCGGCGATAACCGGCGCAAACTCGCTGCGTGGCAGGTTACCCTGCACCGCCACCTGCCAGACCACATAGAGTACCAGCGCCAACAGCGAGCCCTGAATGATGCTGCGCGCCACCCGCCGTCGGTCCTGTCGGTAATAGAGCACCAGACTGGGCACGTTGCCATGAAAGCCGAACGACGCCAGGCAGACCGGCAAGGCAAACAGCGCAAACTGCCAGTAGATGCTGGACTGGCCGGCCCCGCTATTAAGCAGCACTGACCACTCGGCCTGCCCCAGCAGGCTACCGGTGGCGATAAAGAAGCTGCCCAGCATGCCGGCAATCAGCAGTGTGGACAGGTAGCCGACCCAGCGTGTCGAGCTGGCCACGCAAAAGGCCAGCACCAGCAGGAACAGGCAGGCTGCCTGCTGGCGCTCCAGCGCCAGCCAGCCCCATGCAGTCCGGTCGGCCACCGCTTGCAGCGTTTCCTGTGTCAGGCCGCCGCCCACATAGATGTAGGCATAGGTCAGCGAATAGAGCACAAAAACGATCGACAGGCCGCTGACCAGATTCCAGCCACGGCCCAGCAGCTGGCTAACCATGCTGTGGAAGCTGGCACCAGGGGCAAACCCCAGGTTGACCTCAAGCAGCATCAGCCCCGACATGCACATGCAGAACCAGACATAGAGCAGTAACAACACAGAGCCGGTAAACCAGAGCCCGGAGGTTGCCGTTGGATTGGCCAACATGCCGGCACCTATTGCGGTACCGGCAATGATCATGCTGCCGGCCAGGGTTCCTGTTGCTGTTGTCTGCTTGTTTTGCTCTGTCATCTGTACTGCCTGTAAAAACAGAATTCGTTCCGGGATCAGTCCGGGGCGGCACAGGATACCGCAGCACCGCCATAACAGCAGTGGTTTTGTAACGGGTTGTGCGAAGAGGCTTGCCCTGTG
The DNA here is from genome assembly GCA_964555485.1 of uncultured Thiopseudomonas sp. GTDB lineage: Bacteria > Pseudomonadota > Gammaproteobacteria > Pseudomonadales > Pseudomonadaceae > Thiopseudomonas. The sequence continues at coordinate 3,733 of CAZKTB010000076.1, forward strand.
GCTGGAGCAATGCATGCTGTTCCCGCCTGTAGGCACGAACTCATTCGCACATGATGCGCATTGGCCGGGCTTGCCAAGAGCTGTCCGAATAAATTCGGACTTGCATTGAGACATCCTTATTCCGGATTGTGCGAAGGGGCTTGCCCCTGAGGCTGAAATAAACCACCAACTCGGGGGCAAGCCCCCTCGCACAGGGCCATCAATCAGCTTTCAGCTCTGCCACCATGCTCAGCGAGCGCAGACGGTGTTCAATCTCATACAGGTCGCAGGTGAAGATCAGCTCATCGGCCTGTGTATGTTCCAGCAGAGTCTGTAGCTGCTGGCGTGCGGTGGCCGGGCTGCCGATCACCGCCATCGACAGGAAGTCTTTCACACCCTGCTCTTCGCTGGCAGTCCACAGGCCATCCATCGACTCGACCGGCGCCTTCATCAGCATGCTCTGGCCACGGAACAATGCCAGGATGCGCTGATAGGTTGTGGTGGCAAGAAACTGCGCCTCTTCATCGGTTGGTGCCAGCACCAGCGGAATGCCAAGCATCACATGGGGCTGCTGCAGCTGAACCGAAGGCTTGAACTGGCTGCGATACAGCTCGATCGCCGGCATCATCATGCGTGGCGCAAAGTGCGAGGCAAAGGAATACGGCAGGCCAAGTTCGGCCGCCAATTGGGCACTGAACAGGCTGGAGCCCAGCAGCCAGATGGGCACGTTGGTGTTGCTGCCCGGCATGGCGATGATGCGCTGCTCCGGAGTACGCGGGCCCAGCAGGCGTTGCAGCTCGAGCACCTCCTCAGGGAAGTTGTCAGCGTTCATGTCCGCTGTACGCCGCAAGGCGCGCATGGTCACGGGATCAGTACCGGGCGCGCGTCCCAGCCCCAGGTCAATCCGCCCGGGATACAGGCTGGCCAGGGTGCCGATCTGCTCAGCCACCACCAGTGGCGCATGGTTTGGCAACATGATGCCGCCGGAGCCGATACGGATGCTTGAGGTTCCCGCCGCCAGATAACCCATCAGCACAGTGGTCGCCGAACTGGCAATCGCATCCATGTTGTGGTGCTCGGCCACCCAGAAGCGGGTAAATCCCAGCGCTTCCACATGCTGCGCGGTTTGCAGTGCACGTTCCAGCGCGGCAACCGGACTCTGATCCACATCCTTCATGGATGCCAGCTCCAGCATGGAAAAGGCAACGTTATCAAACTGACTCATTACAAGTTCTCCTTACAATCCGGTAGCGCAATACCAGCCAAGCTTAACGCATGCACAAATAGCCTGCTTACTTCCAGTCGGCGTAGGGAGTTAGCGGCTCAACCGGCAGTTTCAGGTTGCCACGCCAGGGTTTGAACACGTAGCGCAAGTACATGAAGGCATGGCTTGGCGAGTAATCCTTGCTGCGTCCCCAGTCAAAGCCACCGCCCAGCACCCAGTGATCGGACAGCCGCCTTTCGGCCAGCAAACGGCTGCGCACGCCCCAGCCGCTGGATGAACTGGAGTCGTTACGCAAACGTGCACCCGGGTAGACCTCATGGCCGGCATTGGTGATCAGCCAGTCCGCATCCCTGACATAAAGCCGGTCGCCACCGCTGTAAGACGAGGTTGACCAGCTCACCGAGCTTTCAAACAGCACCGACCAGTTGTAATTGCGCCATGCATAGCTGAAAGGCACACCTATCGAGTAGTACCTTTGCGGGCTGTAGTAGCCGCCCTGTCCCAGGGTGTACTCGTCCAGCCCCTTGTCATAACGCCAGTGCATCAGGGTCAGGCCAACACGCATGCGACGGTCAACCTCGTCTATCAGCCGGTGGTAATAGCCAGCCATGGCCGATAGCCGCTGATTGTCCTGCACGTGTTTCCCGCTCAGTTTGTGCGCACCGAAACTGGCCCAGATACCGCCTGCACCTCCCTGGTCATAACTCAGCCCAAGGGTGACACCATTGGCCGTTACACCGCCCCACCCGGTACCAGACACCGGGTCAACCGCGCCGGCATAGGACAGTACCGAATTGCTCATTGGCCGCCGCGACAAGGTCAGATCATAACCAAGCTGGCGCCAATGGCTACTGTAGGTGATGCCGCCAAGCCAGTTTTTCTGTCTGAAACCAAAGGGCGAGTGCCCAAGATCCCACAACCAGTTTGCGCCCTGCCAGCCAAAGGCGAGTCCGTTGCCGCTGGCATTTTGCGAGCCTGGATAGCAATCCCCCTTGACCTTGCTGCACAGTCCGAACAGGTAGCTATTCGGCCGCTTCGAGCGCAAGCGGACATGCTCAGCCTGGATGAAGCCGACACCATCGGCCACAGCTGTATCCAGCCGGACAATGGTGGTATGCCTTTTCAGGTCGGACAGCCCTTTGGCGCCACTGTCACTACGCCAGCCAAAGTCCTGTTGCACCTGGATGCTGGTGTTGCTCTGGCGATACAGGGCTTCCGTATCCTTCTTCAGGCTGCGGGCCAGCCAGTCATCCTCTTCTTTCTGGCGGGTGGCGGCTGTCAGCGCCGGCAAATCCAGCGGTGATAGCGCTGCCGGCGACAGCTCGCCTGCCGCCGCCAGACCACGCGCATAGTAATCCAGCGCCCGCTGCGGATCGGACTTGCGGTACAGGCGGGCCAGGTCGCGATAGCCCTGTGCGTCATCCGCAGCCTGTTCAAGCAGCTGTTCATACAAGGCGATGGCTCGCTCACGCTCACCCAGCTCGCTCCAGAGGCTTGCCGCACGCCGCATCAGGTATGCGGGAATCTCCTGCCCGGTTTGCAGCTGTCGCAACAGACTGGCTGCTTGCTGGTCATGACCAGACGCATAACGAAGCTCTGCCAGGCCAATCAGTGCAGCCACATGCCCGGGCTCAAGTTCCAGTGCCATGGCATAGTGAGTCGCTGCCTTGTCCGGCTGGCCCAGATCCTGATACCAGCCGGCGACCTGCGCATGCTGGTCGGCTTGCGGCTCCTGCAGCAGCAGGTCGATTGCCTGCTGGTGACGGCCGCTGACAAATAGCGTTTCGGCCTGCTGCAAACGCAGGCGTCTGGCAATTCGTGCCTGCAGGTCATGCATGCCCCGGGACCAGCGGCTCCGGTCGATGCGCGCCAGTGTCTGCAAGGCATCTTCGTCACGCTCAAGGCTGGCCAGATAAAGCCCATGCGCATAGCGGGCCTCGGGGTTGCTTCCCTGCTTTTGCAGCAGGCTCTGAAACACCTGGTCTGCCTCGCCTGTGCGATCCATGTCCGCCAGCAGGTTCGCCAGTCGATAAGCAATCCAGGGATCCTCGGGGCTGTAACCAAAGGCCCGCTGCTGCAGCTGCAAGGCCC
>CAZKTB010000077.1:0-7027 GCA_964555485.1 uncultured Thiopseudomonas sp.
ACTTCACCAACTGCGAACAGGCCTTCGACGATGCGGTCGTTGCCTTCCAGATCCGGAGCAATGGCCTGACCATGGATGTTGGTGGCAATGCCGCCCATCATGTAGTGGCAGGTCGGTACGACCGGGATCGGAGCGGTAACCGGGTCAACGTGGGCGAAGGTCTTGGACAGTTCACAGATACCCGGCAGGCGGCTGTGCAGCACTTCCTCACCCAGGTGGTCCAGCTTCAGCATCACGTGGTCGCCATCCGGACCACAGCCGTTGCCAGCCAGAATTTCCTTGACCATGGAACGGGCCACAACGTCACGACCGGCAAGGTCCTTGGCGTTCGGCGCATAACGCTCCATGAAGCGCTCGCCATGCTTGTTGATCAGGTAACCACCCTCACCACGGCAACCCTCGGTTACCAGTACACCGGCACCGGCGATACCGGTCGGGTGGAACTGCCACATTTCCATGTCCTGCATCGGAATGCCGGCACGCAGACACATGCCCACACCGTCACCGGTGTTGATCAATGCGTTGGTAGTAGAGGCGTAGATGCGACCTGCACCACCAGTGGCCAGTACAGTGGCCTTGGAGCGGATGTAGACGGTCTCGCCGGTCTCGATGCAGATGGCGATGACACCAACGCAGGCGCCGTCCTGGTTCATTACCAGGTCAACGGCATACCACTCGTTGAGGAACTCGGTACCGTGCTTCATGTTGGCCTGGTACAGGGTGTGCAGCAGGGCGTGACCGGTACGGTCAGCTGCGGCACAGGTACGGGCAGCCTGGCCACCACGACCGTAGTCCTTGGACTGGCCACCGAAAGGACGCTGATAGATGCGGCCGGTTTCGGTACGGGAAAAAGGCAGGCCCATGTGCTCCAGCTCGTAAACGGCTTCAGGACCTACGGAACACATGTATTCGATCGCGTCCTGGTCACCGATGTAGTCGGAGCCCTTGACGGTGTCGTACATGTGCCAGCGCCAATCGTCATTCGGGTCGTCGGATGCGATGGCACAGGTGATGCCGCCCTGGGCGGATACAGTGTGCGAACGGGTTGGAAACACTTTTGTTACTACTGCAGTCTTGTGGCCACCCTGGGCCAGCTGCAGGGAGGCGCGCATACCGGCGCCGCCGCCACCAACAATGATGGCGTCATAGGAAAGAGTACGAATACCGGTCATGGATCAAATTCCCCAAAGAATCTGGATGCCCCAGACAAAAAGCACAAACATCAACACACCACAGAGGGCCTGCACCAAAAAGCGGATCAGCGCCGCCCACTTGCCCAGGGTCATCCCGGTCAGGTAGTCGGTGGTCACTGTCCACATGCCAACCCAGGCGTGGGCACAGAGGGCCACCAGTGCCAGCAGGCTAAATACGCGCATCCAGCCCTGGGAGAACAGTCCGTTCCACTGGGCGAAATCCATGTTCGGGTTCGCTACCACGTAGCCCAGCAAAAAAATGGTGTAAACGGCCAGAACAACAGCAGAAACACGCTGAGCCATCCAGTCATACAGACCGGAACGCGAAAAGTTTGTTACGTAAGTTACCATATCCACACTCCAGCGAGCAGAATCAACACAGCGGCAATAATCAGGACAGCCTTGGCGCCCAGCTTGCCTGCCTCCATGGTTTCACCCACCAGGCCCAGGTCCATCAGGACGTGCTTGGTTCCGGCTACCAGGTGGTACAGCAGGGCAGATAGCAAACCCCACACTACCAGCTTGGCAAAACCACCACTCAGGCACTCCTTGACTTCAGCGAACCCCTGCTCGGACGCGAGGGATTTGTCCAGGCCCCACAGCAGTACAATGATTCCGAAGAACAGGATGACTCCGGATATACGGTGCAGAATGGACGAATAAGCTGTGATGGGCAGCTTAATTGTCATCAGATCGAGATTTACAGGTCTTTGGCTTTTCACGGCGTTATCACACTTTGCTGGCCCCAAAACTGCAGGGCGGTTATTGAAAGGGCACCTCGTTGGGCGCCTGTCTCCAAAGGACGAACTTTGACGAATCCGGACATGCATCCGAACTGCCAAGCCGCCCCTGAGTATAGTGCAAAACCGGCCAGTCGTACAACGCCAATGTATTCGCCTAAAAGCGCATTGCACCGGTTTGACATGCACCCGAACATATGTACCCGCTGATTCAACCTGATGACCCGTAAATGCCCCCGGCGTATAAATTGACATTCGGGTTTATCACTTTATGATGTTCCGGGCTCTCGCTGGGAGCCGTGACAATTCCAAGCAAATTAGGAGGCCACATGGCTGACAAAAAAGCGCAGTTGACAATTGGCGAAGGCAATACCCTCGAACTGCCCATGTATTCCGGCACTCTGGGCCATGATGTTATCGATGTCCGCAACTTGATTTCTGGCGGCTATATCACTTTCGACCCCGGCTTCATGTCCACCGCTTCCTGCGAGTCCAAGATCACCTTCATCGATGGCGACAAGGGCATCCTGCTGCATCGCGGCTACCCGATCGAAGAGCTGGCCTACAAGTCCGACTACCTGGAAACCTGCTACCTGCTGATGCACGGTGAGCTGCCCACCAAGCAAGAAAAAGACGAGTTCGTCAAGAGCATCATGAGTCACACCATGGTCAACGAACAGCTGAAGTCTTTCCTTAACGGCTTCCGCCGTGACGCCCACCCGATGGCGGTCATGTGCGGTATCGTTGGCGCCCTCTCCGCCTTCTACTACGACTCACTGGACAACGACAATCCGCGTCACCGTGAAATCTCCGCGCACCGCCTGATTTCCAAGATGCCGACCATTGCCGCCATGGCATACAAGTACTCCGTTGGCCAGCCCATCATGTACCCGCGCAACGACCTGGGTTACGCAGAAAACTTCCTGCACATGATGTTCAACACCCCTGCCGAGATCAAGCCGATCAGCCCTGTGCTGACCCGCGCCATGGAGCGCATCCTGATCCTGCACGCAGACCACGAACAGAACGCTTCCACCTCCACCGTACGTCTGGTCGGCTCCACTGGCGCCAACCCGTTTGCCTGTATCGCCTCCGGTATCGCCGCCCTGTGGGGACCTGCCCACGGTGGTGCCAACGAAGCTGTACTGCTGATGCTGGAAGAAATCGGCGATGTATCCAACATCGAGAAGTTCATCGAGAAAGCCAAGGACCGCAACGACCCATTCAAGCTGATGGGCTTCGGTCACCGCGTGTACAAGAACTTCGACCCGCGCGCCAAGGTGATGAAAGAATCCTGCGACGAGGTACTGTCCGAGCTGGGCATCCACGACCCACAGCTGGAACTGGCCATGAAGCTGGAAGAAATCGCCCTGAACGACCCGTACTTCAAGGAGCGCAACCTGTACCCGAACGTGGACTTCTACTCCGGCATCATCCTGAAAGCCATGGGTATTCCAACCAGCATGTTCACCGTGATCTTTGCCATGTCCCGTACTGTCGGCTGGATCTCCCACTGGATGGAAATGCTGAACGAGCCACACAAGATCAACCGTCCGCGCCAGCTGTACACCGGCCATACTTCCCGCGAGTATGTTCCGATGGACAAGCGTTAATCGCTGACCACATGAAAAAGGCTGCCTCAGGGCAGCCTTTTTTGTTTGCGTCGCATTGATTATCTGAGTAGCCCTGCTGCCAATGGCAGGCTCCATGATTTTCAGACAGCTACCAGCGACCCGGGTTCTTGATTTTCGTCAACTCCGGTTGCACCCTCCAGCCAGCCGATGATGCGAATCGCATCCTCACGACTCTCGCCACACACCTCCTCACTTGCGGTGAAGCCGGCACAAAAGTCCGGACGCTCAGGCGTACCGAACAGCATGCAGAGGTTGTCATCATCCAGATGCAGACAGCGCACCCCCGCGGGCTTGCCATTGGGCATGCCCGGCATCGGTGTATTGATCGAGGGCGCCACACAACAGGCGCCACATCCCGGACGGCACTGCATCAGTTACGATCCAGCCGCTTGATCAGGCTGGAGGTATCCCAGTCCGCGCCACCCATGGCAATCACATCAGCGTAAAACTGGTCAACCAGCGCCGTGACCGGCAGCTGGGCCCCGCTGCGTCTTGCCTCTTCCAGCACCAGGGCAAAGTCCTTGCGCATCCACTTGACGGCAAAACCAAAATCAAACTCGCGTGCAAGCATTGTCTGGTAACGGTTCTGCTGCTGCCAGGATTGCGCAGCACCACCACCGATAACTTCCATGGCGGCATGGGCATCAATACCGGATTGCTCGGCAAAATGTAGCGCCTCGGCCAATCCCTGCAGCAAACCGCCCACACAAATCTGGTTCACCATCTTGGTCAGCTGACCGCTACCTACAGGCCCCATCAGCCGCTGCATGCGCGCATAGCACTCAAGCAACGGCTGTATCACCTCATAATCCTTCTGCTCACCGCCAACCATGATGGTCAGGCAGCCATTCTCGGCACCCGGCTGACCACCTGAAACGGGGGCGTCCAGCACAGCAACACCCTGCTCCGAGCCCAGCCGCGCAAGCTCACGGGCCAGCTCGGCCGACGCCGTGGTGTGGTCCACCAGATAGCTGCCGGTGTGCATGCCGGCCAGCGCGCCAGTCTCACCCAGCACAACCGAGCGCAGATCATCATCATTTCCCACACAAACAAACACCACATCCGCACCCTGCGCTGCCGCGGCAGGCGTATCCGCACTGGTTCCGCCGTACTCCCCAACCCAGCGCTGTGCCTTTTCGGCCGTCCGGTTGTATACGCAAACCTGGTAACCGCCACGCGCCATATGACCGGCCATCGGATACCCCATGTTGCCCAGCCCGATAAAAGCCACCCTGTTAATACTCATTCCTCATTACTCCAATGCCCCATTCTTGATTCCGGTCAATATACCAACAACCATGCTCCGACGGCACAGATGTCATTGCAATAAACAACTTCAAGAGGCGCCTTTAAACCAATTAAGCAGATACGAGCAAGTCGAATAAAACAGACCAGCAAGTTCCAGCTACTTGATACCTGTCAATACCTCAGCTATCGCTTTTCGCAGAACTTCGCCGTTACAGCCACAACTCTCACACAAGAGACAGACAGCACACCTGCCCAACTAACCACATGGAATAACAACCACAAGCTCCATCCATAACTACAGAGTGGCTCGCCACCCTGCCTCCATGACGGCAGTCCCGGGGCCCGATGCAGCGCGCAACCAACGTTGATGGCACCCTGCCCTGCACTTTCAGGAAACCATCAGCCCCGCTCATCCGGGCTTTGCAGCCCTCTGATCCGTGGTGCCATCTTCTTTTTTAACTGCATGCTGCTGATCACCCGAAACCCATGGAAAACCATCCGCAGTGCAAACCCAGTCAAGGCGTCAATTGCCAACCGCTTTTCAGTTGAAAAAGCACACTGATACAAGAGCGCGAGACATCCGAAACGAATGTCGCCCTGCCGATGTTCTTCATGAGCACCGTCTTCAGCATTGGGTCTGACCCAAATCATCACACCGCTCTTCCAGAGCGTAATCAACGAGCTGATCGAGAACTTCAGGTCCTGCATCAGGCTGTAATTGGAAGGTCGTGAATCTAGGTTCATGAAAGCTGTATCTGCTGCCACTCGCAGATGCTCCGCCCGTTCCGCGCCGGACCTGGCGCCACAGCCACTACTCCGTAACCGGCGAATACACCAAGCGCCTTCGGCCCATTGGGCGCGACGAACCGGTTGGACTGCCGCTGAACGATACCGCCTCCTTTGACATGGAGCATGGAAAGCAGGTTTTTGCCCAATCCTGCGCTGCCTGCCATGGCCCCCAAGGTACCTGCATGGCAGTATTGAGTTCGCCTGATCTCCCCGATGGCCGGATCCATGGCCAGAGCCGGATTCAGCAGACCGCAGGCTACAGCCGTACCTGCACCACACCGCCGCAACCGGGGTTTTCTGGCGAAAACAGGATACACCTGCGGGCAGTCCATGCGTACGGACAGTCACGCACCCAGCAACAAGCACCAGCCCTCTTGCAGTGACAGCTGCATTCGCAGCTGCCATCGCCCGGGCAAAACACCAGACCTTAGCTGTTCGTCTCGTGCAGAAAGGTGCCTGATGCGTTAATATAGCCGGTTCCGCCTGCATCACAGGACATTCGCAACGTCCAAAACAGCAGATTTTCGTCGCATTCTCTTGATTTGCATTAATTTTTGCAATATTAAAGAGTTGTCGGTCCGCTGCTGACAAAAAACCTGCCAGGAACATATCCTTGCGTTTGTTGCGTGCGGAGTTGAAATCAAAACATAGACTTTAGTGGAAGCCTTAGCATGAGCACAGCAATCCAAGAGAATGCTTATAACTACAAGGTAGTCCGCCAGTTTGCCATTGCAACGGTAATCTGGGGCATTGTAGGGATGAGCGTGGGCGTACTGATCGCCGCCCAGCTGGTCTGGCCAGACCTGAACTTCGATCTTCCCTGGACCAGTTTCGGACGCCTGCGTCCATTGCACACCAACGCGGTGATCTTTGCCTTTGGCGGATCCGCGCTGTTTGCCACCTCCTATTACGTGGTGCAACGCACCTCGCAGGCACGGCTGTTCTCCGATAGCCTTGCCGCCTTCACCTTCTGGGGCTGGCAGGCGGTCATTGTGCTGGCAGCCATCACCCTGCCGCTGGGCTACACCACCACCAAGGAATACGCCGAGCTGGAGTGGCCGATCGCCATCCTGCTGGCCGTCGTCTGGATTTCCTACGCCATAGTGTTCTTTGGCACCATCGCCAAGCGCAAGGTTTCCCACATTTATGTAGGTAACTGGTTCTTCGGTGCCTTCATCGTGGTTACCGCGATGCTGCACATCGTCAACCACGTTTCCATTCCGGTCACTTTCTGGAAGTCCTACTCCGCCTATTCGGGTGCCACTGACGCCCTGATCCAGTGGTGGTACGGCCATAACGCGGTCGGTTTCTTCCTGACTACCGGCTTCCTCGGCATGATGTACTACTTCGTACCCAAGCAGGCCGAGCGTCCGATCTACTCCTACCGCCTGTCCATCGTGCACTTCTGGGCGCTGATCACCCT
>CAZKTB010000078.1:0-6944 GCA_964555485.1 uncultured Thiopseudomonas sp.
GTCTGAAACTTGACCTCGTCGAAATTGCGCACTTCATAGCCAACAATGTTGCTGCCGGCAAATCTCTTGATGCCCGGATAATCCTTCGCACCAACCATGTCCTGAGCCATGGCCATCCCCAGCATGCAGCTGCCGCCAAGCAGAGCCAACAACAGGTGGCGTATCCATTGTCCAGCGTTCATCTGACACCTCCAAGATAATCGGGCCACAGGCTGGCCGGCAATATGCCAACAGTTGGTGCAGTACTCCAGCCGCTGGCCCAAAAATACAACAGCCGCTCTCTTTCTGAAATCAGTAAAACGCTATCACTAACGCAGTCTGGTGTAACGGCCTTCCTTCGGATAGTGCCGTCTGGAAGGCCTAAGTGGCGCATCGGAACGCCCGCCTCTCTGACCTCGCACAGCCTGCTGCACCGCCCTGTCTATCAACGCCTGTCTTGCCGGATCCTCGCTTGCCAGCCGGGGAAAGGCTTCCGGCAGGAAATCCGCTACCAGCACCGGCCGGCCGATCAGCAACTGGCCATCGCGGCATTCGAACGGGTGTCGCGATGGCTCATCGGTTTCAGATTCACTACTGCGCTCAGTCCGGCTCATGCCGCCGGGGCCGCGCCTGGTCGTGATTTCCACAAGTCGCAAGGGCATGACCGGATCCATGTTGATCAGGCCATAGCGGTCCACAGTCCAGTTCCAGCGCCCCTGATAACTGCGATCGAACGTGGTGCTTGCAAGCACGCCCGATCCTCTCACTTCGTGGGTGATCACTATGTTGTTGCCAACAAAGCTGGCCGTACCATCAGCGCTGAACGTCATGGAGACATCGCCGCCTGAAACACCCAGATAGCCGGCTTCGCCGGGGCGCCTGGTGGTAACCGCGGGAAAACTCAGCGTCCGGCTACCGGCCTGTATGGTCCGGGCCGGGATATCGCGCTCTGGCGTACCCAGCCATGCCTGCAGATCTTCAGGTGCAATGGTCCAGCTGCCCAGCGGGCAGGTGCAATCGGCGCCATCCGTGGCCGCTCCTGTGGTACCTGGTGTCAGCCTCAGGCGCCCGTCCCGGACAGCCATCACGGCAAAACGCACGTGACGCCGCGCATCGCAACGCAGCTCGAAGGCAGCAGGCAATCCGGCCCAGGAGCCGCGCTCCACTGAAAACACCTCGCGCCATTCTCCGAAACTGCCCACAGGCTCGTAATCGGCACTGCGAAACAGGATCTCGCCACGTGCCAGCACAAAGGCCCGTACCGGCCCGCTGTCATAATCCGGATCGGCCCCCGGAGTTCCCGTGGTTTCATGCACTCTCGCAGTATCGGGTCCATAGCTGTCCGCAAGACGGATGCCGCTGGGCGTGACAATGTTTTCGTCGACATACGCCCGGGCAAAATCAAGATAGCCCTCTGCCGTCATCGCCCGGCGCGCGCCTTCGTTTTGTGACATGCCGGGATCGGCCATGAGGGAAAGGTAGGCGGTCATTCGCTCCGGCCCGAGCCAGGAAAAGAATACAACGCTGGAATAGGTGCTCTCGGTCAACGGATAAGTGGCCGAGCGCTCGCGGAAGAGCTGTAACTGCGTGTCCAGGTTGCTGCTGGCGTGCAGATCCGGCAAGGCGAAATCTTCAAACCAGGCGGCCGATCCTTCCGACCACCAGCGTGATCCTTCATCGCCTATTTTCGGCCGCCATAGCTGCTGCTGAACACAGTGAAACAGCTCGTGAGCCAGGGTGCGCGCCATGCTGTCGGCACTGCGTTCCGGATGGTGGTAAAGCACCACGTGACACTGATCTGTGCAAAACAGGGTGCTACCCGAAACCGTCCGGGCAATGGTTTCTTCCGGCCGGTCATCGACAAGATAGATATGGATTTCCGGCTGGATTGACGCTCCTGGTATGCGCTCAAGCGCACTACCTACAGCAGGCAGGATGCGTCGCTGCAGACCCTGCTGCAAACCGCTGACGGTGCTACTGTCGATCACTCCGACGGCAGCCGTCTCCTGCTTCAAGAAGACTCTGCTACTGCGCCCGCCCCATGTCATCTCAAGCCTAGCCACATCGACACAATCACCGCGTGGCAGATACGGCTGCTCCGGCCAGTCCTGTCCGCAGGCACTATAGGCATGAACCTGCGGACTGCCGGACATCAGCCCGGACAGAAGCAAAATTGCAAGAATCAACTGAAACTGTCGCCGGACCCTATCCATGACAACCTCCAGCCAGAGCCGATGTCTTGTGGCAAGCGCCGGGTACTGTCGAAGACATCCGGCTCCTGAGCAAGATCCTACTACTACCACAGATAACAGGCGACTGATTTTACAGTGCCTGTCTGCAAGCCGGCCCAGCCGGAAGCTGCGTTAATCATGCCGCATGAAAACACCGGATGGCACGCTCGAGGGAAATGGTTGCGACAACAGGTCACCATGCCCACAATTCGGCGGCATGTTAGCTTGAAACGCTGCCATTCACACTTCAGTAGCCTGCGTTTCCGGTTCAACTTCCTGCCAGCTAGCAACAGGAACGCCAGCCCGCCATAGCCAAGGACTCCGCCATGCAACAACCAACCGCCTGGATCGATCGCGCCATAGACGGGGTACGATCACGCAGCATGCTGTACCTGCTTGGTGGAATCGCCTTTGGCTGGTTGCTATTTTCCCGGCCACTGCAGCCAGACATCATGCTGGTCACCTTTCACAACCAGAGCGACATGCTGATCCACTCGGTGCACCTGGAGTTCGGTTTCGACCTCAACCAGTCCGACCTGCTGGTCCTGCAGATACGCCCGGGCGAGTCGCGCACCATTGCCATCAACCATGTGCCCGGGCGCGGTTTCAACACCGAGGTCAGCTATGCCGATGGCACAGTACAAAGTTTCTGCGCCAATCGTGGCGCCAGCGGCCAGCGTCAGGACGTGATGCTGAAGCCCTGAGTCCTGCTGATAAGGATCTTTCGGCAGCAGCTGCAGATAGCTGCTAAACTGCTGATTCATCAATGGATTTTACAGGACAAGGCCGGTACGACCGGTGCAAGGAAGTTCAGCATGCCAGATATAGAAACCCGCAAACTCGCATTCACCATAGGCTCGTTCGAGGGCCAGTTGCGTGCCCTGCGCGACAGAATCCAGTACTCGGACCCTGACGGAGCCGCCGAGCGCATGGGCATCTGCTCGGCCAGCTGGAGCCTGTTTGGTCAGCTGTGGCCTGCTAGCAAGGTGCTGGCCCGCTTCCTTACCACCATGAACCTGAAAGACCGGCGCATTCTGGAGCTGGGCTGCGGCCTGGGCCTGCCCAGCCTGACCCTGCAATACCTTGGCGCCGACATCACCGCCAGTGACTACCACCCGCTCAGTGAAGTGTTTCTGCAATACAACAGCAAGCTTAACCAGCTGCCAGACATCCCTTTCATACAGCTGGACTGGAATAATCCGCCAGAGGACGAGAAGTTCGATCTGATCATTGCCAGCGACGTGCTTTACGATCCCGGTCTGCCGGCCAGCCTCTGCAACGCCATTGAAAAACTGGCCAGCCCGGCCTGTGATGTGCTGCTGAGTTGTCCCGGCAGGGGCTACAAGAACACTTTCAGCCGCAAGCTGGCAAAACTGGGCTTCAAGCTGACGGAAATCCCCGTGGCCTTCGGCCCAGACGAAAAACCGCCCCATAAGGGGCGGTTGTTAAGCTACAGCAGAGGCTAGGCAGTCATTCCAAGTCCGGTTTCGACAATATCAAAGCCACACGTCATGATCTGCCATTTCAGCTGTCAAGGAATCCTTGATAGCTGATTCTCGGTGCCTTACTCAGATCACTCCCACTCAATGGTGGCAGGCGGCTTGCTCGATACGTCATACACCACGCGGGAAATACCTTCCAGCTCGGTGATGATGCGGGTGGATACCTTCTCGATCAGCTCGTAAGGCAAGTGCGCCCAGCGGGCGGTCATGAAGTCGATGGTTTCTACCGCGCGCAGGGAGACAACCCAGGCGTAACGACGCTCATCATTGACCACACCCACCGATTTGACCGGCACAAAGATGGCAAATGCCTGGCTGGTCTTGTCGTACCAGCCGGCTGCACGCAGCTCCTCAATGAAGATATGGTCAGCCTGACGCAGCAGGTCGGCATATTCCTTCTTGATCTCGCCAATGATGCGAACACCCAAGCCCGGACCGGGGAACGGGTGACGATAGACCATGGCTGCAGGCAGACCCAGCTCTACACCCAGCTTGCGCACCTCGTCCTTGAACAGTTCCTTGAGCGGCTCAACCAGTTCGAATTTCATGTCTTCCGGCAGGCCACCCACGTTGTGGTGGGACTTGATCACCCGCGCCTTGCCATGCTTGATGGCTACCGACTCGATGATGTCGGGGTAGATGGTGCCCTGGGCCAGGAAATCGATGCCTTCCAGCTTGGCAGCCTCTTCATCGAACACCTCGATAAAGGTACGGCCGATGATCTTGCGCTTTTCTTCCGGATCATTGACACCCTTGAGCAGCTCAAGGAAACGCTGTTCAGCATCGACGCGGATCACCTTGACACCCATGTTCTCGGCAAACATGCGCATGACCTGGTCGCCCTCATGCAGACGCATCAGGCCGTGGTCGACAAACACACAGGTCAGCTGGTCGCCAATGGCGCGATGCAGCAGCGCCGCCACCACCGAGGAGTCCACGCCGCCGGACAGGCCCAGCAATACCTGGCGATCACCTACCTGTGCACGCACTTTGGCAATGGCATCTTCGATGATGTTGGTCGGGGTCCATTGCGCACTGCAGGCACAATCCTGCACAACGAACTGCCTGACCAGATCAGGAGTAACCGCATCATCATAGGCAGCTGCACGCTGCACTTCCGCCGGCAGGTTGTCCGGCGTATAACCCACACTCAGCACGGGCACGGCCAGACCGTACAGGGCAGCAACCGGTTGCGGGTTGTCCACCAGCGGCTCGGCCGCCGGATCATTGGAAAGAATCACGCCGCGCGGAGCGAACGCGCGCAAGGCAGCCTCGTCCATGTCGAAGGGATGCACTTCGCAATACACTCCGGCCTGGCGCACTTTGCGCGCGATCAACTGGGTGTACTCGGAGCCAAAATCCAGAACCAGGATGCGTTCTGCGTGGATATCTTGTATGGCCATGTTAGTTCTCTCGATATGTTGCGCTTGAAAACAACAAACCGCCATTTAGGCGGTTTGTTTCAAGGGTTAACCCACACGGTAGTTGGGCGCTTCCTTGGTGATCTGTACATCATGTACGTGGGACTCGGCCATGCCGGCCCCGGTGATGCGTACAAACTGTGGCTTGGTACGCATTTCTTCAACTGTGGCACAGCCGGTATAACCCATGGCTGCCCGCAGTCCGCCCATCAGCTGATGGACAATGGCGGCCATGGCACCCTTGTAGGGCACGCGGCCTTCAATACCTTCAGGTACCAGCTTTTCGGCACCGCCGGTGCTGTCCTGGAAGTAACGGTCGGATGAGCCCTGCGCCTGCGCCATGGCCCCCAGCGAGCCCATACCGCGATAGGACTTGTAGGAACGGCCCTGGAACAGCTCGATTTCGCCGGGCGACTCTTCGGTGCCGGCAAACATGGAGCCCATCATCACGGTGTCGGCACCGGCGACAATCGCCTTGGCCAGGTCACCGGAGAAGCGGATGCCGCCGTCGGCAATCATTGGCACGCCTGTGCCCTTGAGCGCCGCCGATACATTGGCAATGGCACTGATTTGCGGCACACCAACACCGGCAACGATACGGGTGGTACAGATGGAACCCGGGCCGATACCGACCTTGACCGCATCGGCACCGGCCTTGACCAGGTCCAGTGCGGCGTCGGCAGTGGCAATGTTGCCGCCGATAACCTGTACTTGCGGGAAGTTTTCTTTGACCCAGCGCACGCGCTCGATCACGCCTCTGGAGTGGCCGTGGGCAGTGTCCACCACCACCACGTCAACGCCTGCAGCGGCCAGTGCACTGATACGCTCTTCGGTATCGGCACCCGTACCTACGGCAGCACCAACACGCAGACGGCCATGCTCGTCCTTGGAGGCCAGCGGATAGCTCTTGGCTTTTTCGATATCACGGAAGGTGACCATGCCGCGCAGTTCGAAGGCATCGTTGACCACCAGCATCTTTTCGATGCGGTGTTCATACAGCTTGGCCTTGATCTCTTCCAGGCCGGTACCTTCGCTGACGGTAACCAGACGCTCTTTGGGCGTCATGATGGCGGCTACGGTATCGCAGGTGTTTGGCATGACGCGCAGGTCGCGGCCGGTAACTATGCCAACCAGCTTGCCATCCTCGATCACCGGAAAGCCGGAGAAGCCCAGTTCCTGGGCTTGTGCCAGCAGTTCAACGGTTTTCATGTCCGGCGTTACGGTGACCGGATCCTGGACTATGGCAGTTTCGAAGCGCTTGACCTTGCGCACTTGCGCGGCCTGCTGCTCGATGGTCATGTTCTTGTGCACGATGCCGATGCCGCCTTCCTGGGCCATGGCAATTGCCAGACGGGCTTCGGTGACGGTATCCATGGCTGCAGACAGCAGCGGGATGTTGATCTCGATATCGCGGGTCAGGCGGGTTTTCAGGGTCACATCCTTGGGCAGAACCTCGGAGTAACCGGGAATGAGTAGCACGTCGTCGAACGTGAGTGCTTCTTGACTGATACGCAGCATGTGGGTGCTCCCATTCGGGAAAATTGGAAAGCGCCGAATTATAGCCTGTAGGATGATTTTTTTCTAGCGGTGTTTACTGAGGGGGAGTTTTTTTACGCTCTGTTGCTGGGAAGATTCTAGTCCGGCTACGCCGGACTGCTGTCGCCAGTTGTTGGTGCACTCAAGAGCACAGGCACAGCACTGCGGGAGCGGCTATCACCGCGACAGCAGCCCGGCACAGCCGGGCCCTCTCTCCCACCCCGCACAAGTGACAAGTCCGGGTGGCAGGACCGTAGCAAGGCATCAGCAACAGG
>CAZKTB010000079.1:0-4222 GCA_964555485.1 uncultured Thiopseudomonas sp.
ATCCCGACATCGACAGCCAGCACGTACGCGGCCTGATCCGTCAGGCCCAGCAGGAGCTTGCAAGGGAAAAGCCGCCAGCGGCATCACGCAAGCTGTTCCGCTATCTGCGGGAAATCGCTGAGCAGAATCTGTAAAACCCGCCTGAATGGCTTGAACCTGTAGGTGCGAATTCATTCGCACAGGTGCTGGCCAGGTGTCCGGCGATGCCGGGCATTGTTCGAATAAATTCGAACCTACATTCCAGTCATTCTGCGCTGGGCGAAGCCCGGTCGCTGGATCCATAAACAGCTGGATTCCGCGACTTCACTGCGTTACGCGCGGAATGACGGGCCGTGTTGTTATTGATACCCCTGCGGGTTGCTGCTCTGCCAACGCCAGCTGTCTTCGCACATGCGGGCCAGATCCAGTTCCGCACGCCAGCCCAGCAGTTCAAGCGCCAGCGCCGGATCTGCATAACACTGGGCCACATCGCCCGGACGGCGGTCGACAATCTCGTAGGGCACTTCACGGCCGGACGCCTTTGCCAGCGCCGCCACCATCTCCAGCACCGAATAACCCTGACCTGTGCCCAGGTTGACTGTCAACAGGCGTGGTGCATCCAGCGCCTGCAATGCCTTGATGTGCCCCTTGGCCAGATCCACCACATGGATGTAATCACGCACTCCGGTGCCGTCCGGTGTCGGATAGTCACCACCAAACACGCTCAGACGCTCGCGCTTGCCGACTGCAACCTGGGTGATGTACGGCATCAGGTTGTTGGGAATATCGCGGGGATCTTCGCCGATCATGCCGGAAACGTGCGCCCCGACCGGGTTGAAATAGCGCAGCAGCGCCAGCGACCAGCGCTCGTCGGAATGACGCAAATCACGCAGCATGTCCTCGATGATCAGCTTTGAGCGGCCATAAGGGTTGGTTGCCGACAGGGGAAAGTCCTCTCGGATCGGCACCGAGGCGGGATCGCCATAGACGGTAGCCGACGAGCTGAATACCAGCCGGCGACAATCGTGCCTGTCCATCGCTTGCAGCAGGTTGAGGGTACCGGCCACGTTGTTCTGGTAGTAATGCAGCGGCATGGAAACCGACTCGCCTACAGCTTTCAGGCCGGCAAAATGGATAACCGCCGTAATCGGAAAACGACTGAACACCGCTTCAAGATTATCCGGCGAGCGGATATCACCCTCGACAAACTCCAGCGTTTTGCCAGTGATTTTCTGCACGCGGCGCAGCGACTCTTCGGACGAATTGGACAGGTTGTCCAGCACTACCACAGAGTAGCCGGCCTCCAGCAGCTCGACACAGGTATGCGAACCTATATAGCCCGCTCCGCCTGTAACCAAAATGTACTTATCCGTCATGATCCACTCTCTGCGCTTCTTGAACTCTCCAGATTGTAAAACAAAGCCAGCTACTACACAGCAACCTTTGACGGGGAAAACCCTGCATTTTAAAATTCCGGGGAACCTAGCCAACTTCGACTGTTCAAACACCCGTATTCATTTAACGGAGCAGACCATGAAACCGGTCATTTTCCTCGCACTATCCGGCAGCCTGCTGCTGGCCGGCTGCAACACTACCAGCACCACACCAGACACCTACACTTACAACTGCGATAGCGGTGCCCAAATTATCGCCACCTACCCTGACACCGAGTCGGCACGGGTCACTTATCTTGGTCGTGAACACAGCATGCGCATCGATGTTTCTGCCAGTGGCGCCCGCTATGTAAGTGATCAGCTGGAGTGGTGGACCAAGGGTCCCGAAGGCACCCTGCTGCAAGCTGATGCCAGCGGTGAAACCAGCGTCCTTGAGCAGTGCAGCCAGCAACGTTAAACCCGCCCTTTGCAAGCATAAAAGCCCCCAACATGCCGACCGGCCGGAAATCTGGCAGCAATTGCACTTCCGGCCGCTCGGTATATCCCTTCAAGACCTCTCCTGTCATTTTGCATCGCGCTGGCACTGGCTGCAGCAGGGCAATGCAGGTACCATGCGCAGCCAGTCTTTCTTTCCTTCCTGCTGACCTCCGCCCATGATTCGCCTGCACAATCTGTCCCTGCAACGTGGCCCTTTGCGGCTGCTTGATCACGTCGACCTCACTGTTCATCCCGGCCACAAAGTGGGCCTGGTGGGCGCCAATGGTGCGGGCAAATCCAGCCTGTTTGCCCTATTACAGGGTCAATTGCAGGCGGATAGCGGCGATTGCGAGATTCCCGAGCAGTGGCGCATTGCCCATATGGAGCAGGAAATCACCGCGCTGGAACGCAGCGCACTGGATTATGTACTGGACGGCGACACCCACCTCCGCGAGCTGCAGCAGGAAATGGCGCAAGCCGAGCAGCAACAGGACGGTGCCGCCATGGGCCGGCTCAATGCTGAGCTGGACGCCGCCGATGCCTGGACTGCCGAAAGCCGCGCCAGCCGCTTGCTGGCTGGTCTGGGCTTTGCCGAAAACGAAATGCAGCGCCCAGTCTCATCCTTTTCCGGCGGCTGGCGCATGCGCCTGAACCTGGCCCATACACTGATGTGCCCGTCTGACTTGCTATTGCTGGACGAACCGACCAACCACCTGGATCTCGATGCCATCCTCTGGCTGGAAGGCTGGCTGCAGCAGTACCCGGGTACTTTGCTGCTGATCTCCCACGACCGTGACTTCATGGATGCGGTAGCGCAACAGGTTGTGCATTTTGAACGCCAGAAGCTGGTGGCCTATCGTGGCGGCTACAGCGCTTTTGAACGCGCCCGTGCCGAGCGCATGCTGCAACAGCAACAGGCCTACGAAAAGCAGCAGGCCGAACGTGCCCACATGCAGGATTTCATCCGCCGCTTCAAGGCCAAAGCGAGCAAGGCCAAGCAGGCTCAAAGTCGCGTCAAGGCGCTGGAACGCATGGAAGAACTGGCCCCGGCCCACTTTGATTCACCGTTCCATTTCAGCTTCCGCGAGGCCGACAAAACCTCACCTACACTGATCAGCCTGCGTGATGCCGAGCTGGGCCATGGCGACAAAACCATCCTGCGCAAGGTCAATCTGCAGCTGGTACCCGGCATGCGCATGGCGCTGCTCGGCCCCAACGGCGCCGGCAAGTCCACCCTGATCAAGAGCCTGTCTGCCGAACTGCCGCTACTCGATGGCGAAATGGTGCGTGGTGAAAACCTGGCCATTGGTTACTTCTCCCAGCATCAGCTGGACAGCCTTGATGCCAAGGCCAGTCCACTGCTGCATCTGCAGCGCATTGCACCGGAGCAGACCGAGCAGAAACTGCGTGACTTTCTCGGCGGTTTCGACTTTCGCGGCGACCGCTGTGACGAACCCGTGGTGAACTTTTCCGGTGGTGAGAAAGCCCGCCTGGCGCTGGCCCTGATCGCCTGGCAAAAGCCGAACCTGCTACTGCTCGACGAACCCACCAACCACCTGGACCTGGAAATGCGTCACGCGCTGGGTGAGGCGTTGCAGCACTATGAAGGCGCGATGCTGCTGGTTTCGCACGACCGTCACTTGCTGAAAACCACCGTTGACGAATTCATGCTGGTGGCCGAGGGTGTCGTCACACCCTTTGACCGCGAACTGGATGATTACAGCCGCTGGTTGCAGGATTTCCGCCTGCGCCAGCAGCAGTCCCAGCGTGACACTGCGACCGAAGGTGAAACCTCGTCCGAACCCCGCATCGACCGCAGGGCCCAGCGCCAGGCCGAAGCCGCCATCCGCAAACAGCTGGCTCCGTATCGCAAGCAGGCAGAGAAACTGGAAGCTCAACTTGGCAAGAAACAAGCCGAACTGGACGCCATCGAGCAGCAACTTGGCGACAACAGCCTGTATGAAGCTGACACCAAAGACCGCCTGAAACAGCTGCTGAGTGATCAGGCCAGTCTGAAACAGGACTGCGAAGAACTGGAAATGCAGTGGCTGGAAAGCATGGAGCAGCTGGAGACTCTGGAACAGCAGCTGGCCACTCAAAGCTGACCCAAAACCCGCAACGCTTACTGTAGGTGCGAATTTATTTGCACATTGCCCTCGCGGCCTGACTGAGCCCAGCTTGTCCGAATAAATTCGGACCTACAGGAGGCACAGCCATACCTAAACAGATGCCATTCCGGCAATAGAAACATGCGCAAAAGCATCGAACGTAACGGTAGCGATCAAGGGTTGGCCTGAGGCACGCAAGGCCGTTCGGGCCCTGATATCAGTCATCTGGGAATCACAATGGGTGGCTCGGCCTGCAGGTCGATA
>CAZKTB010000079.1:4322-6823 GCA_964555485.1 uncultured Thiopseudomonas sp.
GCCAGCACCCGCGCCAGCCAGACCCTGGCCTGCTGGCCACCAGACAAGCGATCAACCGGACGCTCCAGCCAGTCGGTCACACCAGTAGCATCCGCCGCCTGAACAACAGCTTCGGCATTTTCATCACCCCAGGGCAGGCGCCCCAGGCTGATCACATCCCGTACCGACAAAGCCCAGGCGCTCTGGCTGCTTTGCGGTAAAAACCCGATCTGCTGCGCCCGTTGCCGTTCCGGGATCTTGCTTAATGGCTGGCCTTGCAGACAAATCTCGCCACGGTAATCCTCGATGCCGGCCAGACAGTGCAGCAGGGTGGATTTGCCAGCGCCGTTGGCACCCAGAATGCCCAGCACCTCCCCCTTGTGCAGGGTCAGGCTGACGTCCTGCAAACGCTGACCCATGCCCAGCTGGTGAATACTGATCAGTTCCATCGCTTGCGCTCCTTCCACACCAGCCAGATGAACAACGGAGCGCCCAGCAAAGAGGTCAGCACACCCAGTTTCAGTTCGCGCCCAGGCGGCAACATGCGTACACAGATATCGGCCAGACAGACCAGAATGGCTCCGGCCAGCGCTGCCGGAATCAGCAAGCGCTCGGGCCGGTTTTGCACCAGCGGGCGCAGCAGGTGCGGTACCAACAAACCGACAAAACCGATGCTGCCGGCCACCGCCACCGAGCTGCCAACCAGTAGCGCCGCTCCCAGCACTATCATCATGCTGCCGCGCTGATAGTTCAGCCCCATGCTGCGCGCCACCTGATCACCCAGGCTCAGGCCGCTGAGCAAGCGGCGCTGGCTGACAATCAGCAGGCTACCCGCCAATAGCGGCGGCAGCAGCAACCACAGGTGTTCCAGTCCGCGCTCGGACACCGAGCCGAGCAGCCAGAACACCAGCTCCTGCATGGCATAGGGGTTGGGTGCAAAGTTCAGTACCGTGGCCAGTGCGGCAGCGCAAAGCGTGCTAATGGCCAGACCGGCCATGATTACCATATGCGAGCGGGCTGAGCCGGCCAGCGCCAGCATCAACACCAGCGACACAGCGGCACCGATCAGGCCGGCAACACTGGGCGCTGCCGTACCCAGGGCAGGAAACAAGCCAAAGTAAAAAACACTGGCCGCCCCCAGCGCTGCACCCTGGCTGGCACCGGTCAGTCCAGGTTCGGCCAGCGGGTTGCGCAGCAGTCCCTGCAAGGCTGCACCGCTCAGGCCCAGCGCAGCCCCGACCACAAGGGCAATCAGCGTACGCGGCAGGCGGATCTCGCCAATCACTATGGCGTCCAGACTGGTCTGACCGGCCAAAAAGCCATATAGCCCGCCCAGCACATCCACACGGGTCGAGCCGACCGCCAGCGAACCCAGCGTCGTCAGCACCAGCAAAACCAGCAGAGCGGGAGTTATCAGTCGAGCCATTGATTCAGTTGCCTTATCAAATCCCAGGTCCAGGGGCCGGGACATTGCCAACGCCAGTAGTCTGTATACAGCCAGTTTTCAGGAGCCACCACCCGGCGCAAGACCGGATGATCGGCAAAACGGTTGGCCAGCGCCTGCGATTCCGGAGCGGCAAACAATATGGCATCCGGCGGGTCAGCGGAGATCTGCTCCAGGTCCAGCGCCACATGGCCGGATACCTCAAGATAATTGCGCCAGCCAGCCTGCTCTATGATCTGGTGTTCGAAGGTCTCGCGGCCGGTGCCAATACCGTTGGAGCCCAGCAACAGCAAACGTTTGGCGTCCGGTTTGGGTACGCGCCACTCAGGCGCAGGTTGGGCCTTGTCCGGGTCTTCACTCATCAGTTTCAGCAGTTGACGCTCATAATCAACCACTTGCTCAAGCGTAGCGGGTAACGGCAGGAGCTCTACCCGATAACCCAGATCTCGCAGGCGTTCACGCAACATGAAAGCACTAAATTGCCCGACCAGTGCCAGATCCGGTTGCAGCTGTACGATCTGTTCCAGTGAGCCATCGTGATCCGGCCAGTTGTCACCTAGCCAGTCCACTGGATAGCGTTTATAGGTGGGCGACAGCCCGGCAACCCGCTGTGGATCCGCATGCTGGGCCAGCATCCAGTCCATGCACAGATCAAGGGAAAGCATACGCTGCGGAGTTTCAGCAGCCACAGGTTGCGCCAAAAGAAAGCCTGACAGCAGGATAGCCAGCCAGCGTGGCAAACAACCACCCGTCGTCTTTCTAACAGAACGAAAATCACGCCCGGCGTCAGCGTCAGCCAGCAGGCAGGAGTCCTGGTGCCCTGCCCCACTTTTGCAAATGTGCAGGGAGGCTGTTAACTGGCTTGGCATGATCACAACAGACACTTGGCGGGAAACGAAGGTGCGGGGATTATACAGTCAGCCTGCGCCATTGAAACCTTTGTCCGTATCCCGCATTTGTGGTTACCCCTAGCTTCAAGCAGTGACTGATCAAGGAAACATGCCGGTCAACTTGACCGGTAGCCATTTGCCGTTTAATGTGCCCAGCCAATACGCAGGCAGCTCCAGAGGCCGCCTGC
>CAZKTB010000080.1:0-6810 GCA_964555485.1 uncultured Thiopseudomonas sp.
AAAGGAGAAGCCATATGAGTCGCAAAGGAAGTGAAGCCATCAACGAAATCACCCATGCCCAGACCCGTAGCAGCATTCTCGCTGCGCAACGCAAGGCGTTTCTCAAGCAGGGTGGCAAGATCGAGCGTATCCCCACCGGTAAGGGTGGTCCGCAGAATATCAGCTATTTCGGTCGTGGCCGGAATACGCGCAAGAAATAAATAGCCACAAGGCTAAAAAGAAAACACCTGAAGATGCATGTCTTCAGGTGTTTTTTTATGTCTGCAGCACTTGACGGATTTTTCCCTGCCGAAGCGGTACACTGTATCCGGATTGGCTTCCGGAGAGTTTCATATGAAACGGCCTTATTTGGTGGTGCCGGCACCGGCCCTGTTTATTGCCGTGGCTGCGCTTGCCTTGTTGCTGGGCGTGGTCTGGCCACTGGAAATGCCTGCGTCCATGGGGCTGACTTTTACCGGCTGGGCATTGGTGGATGCCGGCATGGTGATGATGCTCTGGACTGTCTGGCTGATGTTCTGGCGCAAGACCACCTTGAACCCCTATGGCAAGCCGCAACGGCTGCTGAGCGAGGGACCGTTCAGGATTAGCCGCAACCCGCTTTACGTTGCCATGCTGGTGGTCTATCTGGGTGGCGGTATCGTCTGGGGCAGCTACTGGTTTGTGCTGCTGCTGCCGCTTCTTGTCCTGTTGTTGCAGCTGGGCATCATCCGCCATGAAGAGCGGTTGCTGTTGCTGCACTTTGGCGACGATTACGCAAAATACTGCAAGAAGGTACGGCGCTGGCTCTAGCGGTCCGTGCTGCAAGTTATCCGTTTCAAGGAGTTCTCTGAATGAAAAAGGCAGGCTCGTTTGCCGCGCTTGGTGCGCTGGTCTATTCCACTGATGGCGGGCGCCACTGTCCGGAATGCAAGCAGCCGGTGGATGACTGCGATTGCGGCCAGCAAGAACCTTTGCTGGGTGACGGCAATGTGCGTGTACGCAGGGAAAATAAGGGGCGTGGCGGTAAAACGGTCACCACCATCAGTGGCCTGCCGCTCACGGCGACTGAGCTGAAGGATACGGCCAGACAGCTCAGGCAGGCCTGTGGCGTCGGCGGAGCAGTCAAGGAGGGAGTGGTGGAAATTCAGGGCGACCAGCAGGACAGGGTCATGCAGTGGCTGGCCGATCGGGGCTACAAGGCAAAAAAATCAGGCGGCTGAGGCTGCCGGCAGGCTGGTGGCAACAGGCGATGCCTGTTGCGCTTCAGTCCAGATCGTAATCGTAGTCCGCCAGCTCCTTGCTCAGGCGCCGCTCATCAAGCAGATTGTCGATCACGCGACGCTTGGTCAGAATGCTTTTGCTCGAGGAGGCTACAGGCTCTTCCTCGGCAATCGGCTCGTCGTCATCATCGATAAAATCATCATCGAGTTCCAGGTCTTCTTTACTCATTTTTCACCCCGCATGGCAAAATGGTTCCAGTGGCCGTCTTATAATTCGGGAATGGGAAAAAGTAAAAAAGATTTTTTCTATGATGCTGGCGAAAATCCTCTTTTCGCTCAATCAGTCGTAGACTTTGTCCTTGTACTCGCAAAGATCTTCGATGCGGCAGCTGCCGCAACGGGGCTTGCGCGCCTGACAAACATAGCGGCCATGCAGGATCAGCCAGTGGTGGGCATCCAGCAAAAATTCCTTGGGTACAAAGCGCAGCAGCTTCTTTTCCACTTCAAGCACATTCTTGCCCGGCGCAATGCCGGTGCGGTTGCTGACGCGGAAGATATGGGTGTCTACGGCCATGGCAATCTGGCCGAAGGCGGTGTTCAGTACCACATTGGCGGTCTTGCGACCTACGCCGGGCAGGGCCTCAAGTTCTTCACGGGTTTCTGGCACCTGACTGTCGTGTTTCTCGATCAGCAGACGACAGGTTTCGATCACGTTTTTGGCCTTGGTACGGAACAGGCCGATGGTCTTGATGTGCTCGGTAACCCTCTCCACACCCAGCGCAAACATGGCTTCCGGCGTTGGAGCGATCTTGAACAGCTGTTCGGTTGCCTTGTTGACGCCGACATCCGTGGCCTGGGCTGACAGCAGCACGGCAATCAGCAGTTCGAAGTTGGAAGAGTAGTTCAGTTCGGTTTCCGGCTTGGGGTTGTCCTCGCGGAAGCGGCTAAAAATCTCAAAACGTTTTTGGGCGTTCATTGCTTGCCTTGAAAAGTTTCTGGTAACGGGCTTGGGCCGGCACGCTATGGCGTTGCCGGCCGGCCATCAGTCTTGCAGGGTGAAGCTGGGCATTGCCGGCATCGTTATTTCTTGCGAGCTGTCCGGTGCCAGCACCAGAGCTTCGCCATCAACCACAGCCTTGCCCTGTTGGTTGACTACGCGGGTACGGATGCGCACCTGGTTCTTTGGCAGCTTTTCCAGCACTTCCAGCTGCACCTCAAGGTCGTCACCGATTTTCACCGGACGCATGAAGCTCAGTTGCTGGCTTAGATAGACACTGCCGGGGCCCGGCATCTTGCAGGCAATGGCGGCACTGATCAGCGCACCGGTCAGCATGCCGTGGGCAATGCGGCCCTTGAAACGGCTGGCGGCGGCAAACTCCTCGTCCAGATGGACCGGGTTGTTGTCACCGGAGACGGCGGCAAACATCTGTAGGTCGGTTTCGCTGACGCTATGTGCCTGGCTGGCAGTCTGGCCAACACTGAGGTCGTCGTAGGCAATGCTGTAGGCTGTTTCTGACATGGGGAATCTCCGCGTTACAGGACGCTGTCCATAAGAAATGAGAAGTGATCGGGCACCCTGCGGACCGGCATGGTGCTAATGGTTCTGTCAGGCAGTGGCTGGATCATTGCAGCTGTGTTGTTCAATCCAGCTGATGATGTCGGCAAAAACCTGTGCGCGACCGCGTTCGTTGTGCGGTTCGTGGCGCATGCCGGGATAGAGTTTAACATCAACACTGCGTTTGCCCGATTCACGCAGGGCACTGGCAAGATCCAGCAGGCGTGAGCCCTTGTGTAACGGATCCTGCTCGCCACCAAACAGGAACAGCGGCAAGTGATGATGGATCTGGTTCATGCTCTGCATCGGGCTGATGCGCTGCAAGCCATCCAGCACATCAAGCCAGAGCTGGTTGGTGCACAGAAAACCGCACATGGGGTCATCAAGATATTGCTGTACGGCCTCGGAATCAGTGCTCAACCAGTCATGGACGGTTCGCCGCGGCTGGATCGAGTGCTGGATGGGCCTGAGTACCAGGGCATGCAGCAGCTTGCTGCGGCCCTGTGGTCCCTGGCGCCAGGCTTCAGCGCTGGCCAGCAGACGGGCCAGCCGGTAGCGCAGGGTAGTGCGCAGATACTGGGGGCCTGATAGCAGTGCGCCCTGTACGCTGCAGCTGTATTGCATCAGATAGCTCATGACCAGGTAGCTGCCGAGGCTGTGGCCAAGCATGAATACGGGGGTGTGCGGGTTTTCGCAGCGTACATGGTGATTCAGGGTGCGCAGGTCTTCCACTACCAGGTTCCAGCCATCGGCATCGGCGAAATGGCCTTGCAGGCCTTCTTTGGCGGTCAGGCCATGGCCGCGCAGATCAGGTGTATAAACTGCAATGCGGGCTTCAGCAAGTGCCCGGCCGAGTGCCTGATAGCGTCCCCCGTGCTCGGCCATGCCGTGGCATACCAGCAGGCTGGCCCTGGCTGGAGCATCAGGCTGCCAGCAATGTACGTGGATGCGGGTGGCATCCTGGGCGGGCAGCCAGAAGGAGCTTTTCTGCATTGTGCGATCCTCCCGGAACTGGTGAAGGGGTGTGGCGCTGGTATTGTCAAATACCCTTGTCGTCATGATAAGGGAGAGGGAGTGGCTTGCCCAGCTTGCAATTTAATGACCAAAAACAACATCCAGACTCAAGTGTGACTAAAGTTTGCTTTTTGGTGCTGGAGGCCTGTGGGTTAAGCTGCTAACCTCACTTGCCTGATTGCTTGAACTCAAGCAGGATAACAATAATTACATCTTTAGACAGATAGTGTCCGCTTTCTATCCGCCGGGGCTGATGTGCCGGTTCGTGGTTGTTGGCTGGCACCCCGGGGATGACACACTATTTGCAGTTGCCTTGGAGCTTCGCATGAATGAAAACTTCTGGAAGGACAAATACCCGGCTGATGTTCCGGCGGAGATAGATGCTGACCTGTATCCCAGCATTCAGGCGGTATTGCAGGAGTCCTGTGAGCGATTTGCCGACTTGCCGGCATTCACCAACATGGATCACACCCTGACCTATGGCGACCTCTACCGCCTGTCCGGCGATTTTGCTGCCTGGCTGCAAAACCATACCGACCTGCAGCCGGGTGACCGCATCGCCATCCAGTTGCCCAACGTTCTGCAGTATCCGGTAGTGGTATTTGGTGCCATTCGTGCCGGGCTGGTGATAGTCAACACCAACCCCCTGTATACCGCACGGGAAATGGAGCACCAGTTCAATGACTCCGGCGCCAAGGCGCTGGTGGCACTGGCCAATATGGGACACCTGGTCGAGCAGGTGGTGCCGAAGACCGGCGTGACCACGGTGATCATGACCGAAGTTGGCGACATGTTGCCGCCACTGAAGCGGTTGCTGGTCAACAGCGTGGTCAAGTACGTGAAGAAAATGGTACCGGCTTATCATGTGCCCGGCGCCTACCGCTTGCCGGCGGTACTGGCAGCCGGCAAAAAACATGAAGCGCACGGGGTTGAGGCGGCTGCCGAAGATGTGGCCGTGTTGCAATATACCGGTGGTACCACAGGCGTGGCCAAGGGTGCCATGCTGACCCACCGCAACCTGATTGCCAACATGCTGCAGGCCCGCGCGATCATGGCGTCCAACCTGAAGGAAGGCGACGAGACCATCGTGGCGCCATTGCCGCTGTATCACATCTATGCGTTTACCTTCCATTGCATGGCGATGATGCTGACCGGCAACCACAACCTGCTGATCACCAACCCGCGTGACCTGCCATCAATGATCAAGGACCTGTCGAAGCACAAATTCAGCGGCTTTGTCGGCCTGAATACCCTGTTTGCCGCGCTGTGCAACAATGACGACTTCCGTAAGCTTGATTTCTCTTCACTGAAAATGACCGTATCCGGCGGCATGGCGCTGCAGATTGCCACGGCCAAGCGCTGGACCGAAGTGACCGGCTGCCCCATCTGTGAAGGTTACGGCATGACCGAGACCAGTCCGATTGCTTCGGTCAACCCGATTCAGAATATCCAGCTGGGCACCATCGGCATCCCGGCACCTTCCACCCTGTGCAAGATCATTGATGACGAAGGCCGTGAATTGCCGCTGGGCGAGGTGGGCGAGCTGTGTGTCAAGGGCCCGCAGGTAATGAAGGGCTACTGGAAGCGTGATGATGCTACCCGCGAGGTGCTGGATGCCGGTGGCTGGTTGCGTACCGGTGATATCGGCATCATTCAGGAGAACGGCTACATCCGTCTGGTTGACCGCAAGAAAGACATGATCCTGGTGTCGGGCTTCAACGTCTTCCCCAATGAAATCGAGGATGTGCTGGCAGAATTGCCACAGGTACTGCAGTGCGCGGCGATCGGCGTGCCTGATGAAAGGTCTGGCGAGGCGATCAAGGTGTTCATTGTGCTGCGTCCGGGCGAAAGCCTGACCCGCGAGGAAGTGATTGCCCATATGCGCAAGAACCTCACCGCCTACAAGGTTGCCCGCCATGTCGAGTTCCGTGACGAGTTGCCGACCACTAACGTGGGCAAGATCCTGCGCCGTGAACTGCGCGACGAGGAGCTGAAAAAGCTGGAAGATCAGTAACATCGTTACTGGCTTCACAAAACAGGCGTGCCGGAGTTTCCGCCACGCCTGTTTTTTTATGCGTCAGTGTTGTTCCAGGCGCACTATATCCAGCCGGTTAATAAGTGGAAGCTTGCGTGCAAGGCGGATGCAGGGCACAGCCAGGGCATTCAGCAGACGGTATACAGGCTTGCCGGCAGCAGTGTAGTAACCCCAGGCAAGCGTTTGCATGACGACAAAGCCGCCGCCTACCAGGTTGTCACTCAGCCAGTGGGCGCCTGCCACCAGTCTTGGCAGAATCAGGAAGATCCCGGCCAGCCATACCAGCAGCAAACGCTTGCCGCGGGCAAACAGGCTGAGAAATACAGTCCATAGAAGAAGTACCGAGGCATGGTCACCGGGGAAGCTGCGACTGGAGCGGTCCTTGATCTCCATGATTTCTTCCATCCAGGGATAGGCCCGGCTCAGGCTGAAACCGTCACCGAAAAATACCGAGGGGCTGGCGTGCTGCAGTCCGGCGGCATCAATGGCGCGGGTAAATACTGTGCGCACGATCAGGGTGAATGCCAGCAGGGCCATGAAAGTCAGCAGCGCGCGCAGCAATTGCTGTCGCTCAAAGACCAGTCCGCCAAGAATCAGACTGCACAGCATCACCACCGCAGCGAGCAGGTCGGCAACCCTGGTACTGAGCAGGGCCCAGAGAAAGTCCCAGGCCGGCAGGTGGCCGAGGCTGCCGTTAAGCAGGCGGAATACCGGGGTGTCGATCGTGTGCCAGAGCGCCTTGGTGGCGGGCATGACCCAGCTTAGCAGCAGCAGGAAGCTGAATAGTTGCAGCAGGATGAAGTTGCGGGCATGCCAGCGGGCAGCGGGTTGTGGGTACATGTTTCACTCCGGAAAGACGGACTGTCCGCAGTGGGGTAAAGCGGTCAGCTGGCGAAAAAGCCAAATGACAGGCATAAAAAAGCCGTTGCATGGCAACGGCTTTTTATTTGATTTGGTCGGGACGGAGTGATTCGAACACTCGACCCCTTGCACCCCATGCAAGTGCG
>CAZKTB010000081.1:0-6646 GCA_964555485.1 uncultured Thiopseudomonas sp.
GACCTGAACATGGTGCGCCGTGTCGCCGACCAGGTCTGCGTGATGCAAAACGGCCAGGGCGTGGAAAACCGGCCCTGTGCCGAGTTGTTTGCCGATCCGCAGCATCCCTACACCCGTGCCCTGCTCTCGGCCGAACCCAGCGGTGGCCCGGCAGCCACCGAGACCGGCGAAACCCTGCTGCAGGTGGATGACCTGCGCGTCTGGTTTCCGATCAAGGCCGGCATCCTGCAGCGCACTGTCGATCACATCAAGGCGGTGGACGGCATCAGCCTGCAGCTGCGCCGTGGCCAGACGCTGGGTGTGGTCGGTGAAAGCGGCTCGGGCAAATCGACCCTCGGACTGGCAATCTTGCGCCTGATCAGCAGTCGCGGAAGCATCCAGTTTGCCGGCCAGCCGCTGGATTCGCTGAACCAAAAGCAGATGAGACCCTGGCGAAAACAGATTCAGGTGGTTTTTCAGGACCCTTTTGGTAGCCTGAGCCCGAGAATGAGCGTCTCAGAGATTATCGGTGAAGGATTGCGCATTCATGACATGGGCAGTCCCGCCGAACAGGAACAGATCATCATCCAGGCATTGCAGGATGTCGGGCTCGATCCGGATACCAGACACCGCTATCCGCACGAGTTTTCCGGTGGCCAGCGTCAGCGTATCGCCATTGCCCGTGCGCTGGTGCTCAAGCCTGAGCTGATCCTGCTGGACGAGCCCACCTCGGCGCTGGACCGCAGCGTGCAGTGCCAGGTGGTGGATCTGCTGCGCGAGCTGCAGTTGAAGTATGATCTGACCTACGTATTCATCAGCCATGACCTGGCCGTTGTCCGCGCCGTCAGCCACCAGCTGATGGTGATGCGCAAAGGCAAGGTCGTAGAACAGGGTGACGCCGGACAGCTGTTTGGCGCACCACAACATCCGTACACGCAACAGTTGCTGGAAGCCGCTTTTGCTTCGGCTCCGGCCAGCGTAACCAACTAAACCAAGGGGAATACCATGGGTTTCATGAAAGGAAAGAAAGTTCTGATTGTTGGCGTGGCCAGCAAGCTGTCCATTGCCTCGGGCATTGCCGAAGCCATGCACCGTGAAGGTGCCGAGCTGGCATTTACCTACCAGAATGAAAAGCTCAAGGGCCGCGTGGAAGGCTTTGCCGAGCAGTGGGGCTCCAGTGCCGACCTCTGCTTCCCGTGCGACGTAACCAGCGACGAGGATATCACCAAGGTATTCGAAGAGCTGTCCAAGAAGTGGGATGGCCTGGACTGCATCGTGCACTCCGTGGGTTTTGCCCCGGGCGACCAGCTGGATGGCAACTTTGCCGAAGTCACCACCCGTGAAGGCTTCAAGATTGCCCACGACATCAGCGCCTACAGTTTCATCGCCCTGGCAAAGGCCGGTCGCGAGATGATGAAGGGCCGCAACGGCAGCCTGCTGACCCTGACCTATCTGGGCTCCGTGCGCACCATGCCCAACTACAACGTCATGGGCCTGGCCAAGGCCAGCCTGGAAGCCGGCGTACGCTACCTGGCCTCCAGCATGGGCCCGGATGGTACCCGTGTAAACGCTGTCTCCGCCGGCCCGATCCGCACCCTGGCCGCTTCCGGCATCAAGAACTTCCGCAAGATGCTCAGCGCCAACGAAGCCCAGACCCCGCTGCGCCGCAACGTCACCATCGAGGAAGTCGGCAACGCCGGCGCCTTCCTCTGCTCCGACCTGGCTTCGGGCATCAGCGGCGAGATCCTCTACGTGGATGGTGGTTTCAACACCACAGCCATGGGTGCCATTGAAGAGTAAGCTCTTCTTTTGCCACACCAAAACCGCGACCTCTGTGTCGCGGTTTTTTATTGTCGGCTCATATTGCTGATACAGATTCCCATCCATCACCGTCATCCTGCGCGAAGCAAAGCGTAGTCGCAGGATCCACAGCCTACTGTGTTCCGCGACTTCACTTCGTTTTATGCTGAATGAGAGTGTTATTGTGTTGCGTACGGAAAGACATCGGTGGGCAGATTCAGGCAGTAAGTCGATTGTGGGAGCGGGCTTGCCCGCGACAGCAAGGCAACCACTTCTCAGGGGCAGGCCCCTTCGCACAATTCTGCTGCCAATTTATTCACACGGAAGGCTGCCACTCTCGTAGAGAACAGCAACTGTAGGTTCGAATTTATTCGAACAAAGCCCAGCAAGGCTGGGCCTATAATATTCAGCTGTGCGAATAAATTCGCACCTACAGGAGCAGCCCGAACCCGCCCGTTTGCACCGGCTCGTGTTCTCCTGATGGGTCAAGCACAGCACATTCGTCATCACCGTGCTTGACAGGGTGATCTCCCTGATCTGTGCACCCTGATGGGGATCACCCGGTCATTGCCGGGTGATGACGATGATTTATGCACGTCAAAGCGCGCAGGATCCAGTAACTACAAAAACAGGCACAAAAAAACCGCAGTCTTTGCAGGCTGCGGTTTTTTGTTTGCTAGCGGATTTGCTACCGGATCAGAACTTCTCGATCTGAGCGTCCTGTTCCAGCTGGCGGGTAAAGGCGGCAAAGTCGCTTTGACCCTGACGTGACGCCAGGACGTCGCGCAATTGTTTCAGCTGCTCGGGCGAAACCGCATCTTCCGGTGTGCTGACACCGCTCAGCTGCAGCACCACGAAGCTGCCATCGGACAGGCTCAGGCCGTCATAGCTGAACTGGCCTTCCTGCGGACGTGGCATGCGGAATACCTGCTGCAGCACCTGTGGGTCGACACCATCCTGCATGCGGGTAGCAGCTTCAACGCTTTCCCAGTTGCGCATGGGCTCGGCCTTGCCTTCACGCAGTACGGTCAGCAGCTCTTCACCCTGCTCACGGGTCTTGCCACCGGCTTTTTGCATGCGCAGCAGGTTGGCGATGTCCTCGCGCACCTCGGCCAGGGGAATCTGCTCCGGCTGCAGGTGCTCGCGCACACGCAGTACCACTACGGTATCAGCATCCAGCTCCAGCGCATGGCTGTTGGAACCCTCTTCCAGCACTTCTTCACTGAAAGCGGCTTCAATCACCTGACGGTTGGCAAAGATGCCTTCACCACCATCGCGACCAAAGGCCGGGCTCTGCTTGACTTCAAGGCCCAGCTCATGGGCTGGCTGTTGCAGATCGGCTGCCTCGTAAGCGGCGCTTTCCAGCTCATCGATCAGCTCGACGAACTGCTGTTCGACCTTGCTGGCACGTGCTTCCTGCACCAGCTCGGCACGCATTTCCTCCAGTGGTGGAATGTCGGCGGCTTTTACATCCAGCAGCTTGATCAGGTGCCAGCCAAAATCGGTCTGGACCGGCTTGGAAACCTCATCCTGCTCCAGGGCGTAAAGTGCATCCTCGAAGTCGGGGTCATACACGCCCGGACCGGCAAAGCCCAGATCACCGCCTTCAGCGGCAGATCCGGCATCGTCGGACTCGCTGCGCGCCAGCTCGGCAAAATCTTCACCGGCCTTGATGCGGGCTGCCAGCGCAAGGGCCTTTTCCAGGGCATCGATCTGCTCCTGTTCGTCACTGCCGGCCTCGATCAGGATATGCGCGGCGCGGCGCTGTTCGGCCAGGTTGGCAATGGCGGTTTCATAGCTGTCGTGCAGGTCTTCGTCATCCACCTCGATACGTGCGGCCAGTGCCGACTTGCTCAGTTCGACATAATCCAGCGCAACCTGCTCGGGCGTCATGAAACGCTCCAGGCTGGTCTGGTAAAAGGCTTCGATATCGGCGTCGGCAACTTCGATGCCATCCAGCTCGGGAACGAACCTGGTCATCGAGAAGTCACGGGTCTGGCGCTCAAGGCGGGCAAAGGCCTCAACTTCCTGTGCAGTCACGAAAGAGCTGTTGATGATGCCGCTCTGCAGCTGGCCCAGCAGGATGTCCTGCTCCAGCATGCTGCGGAACTGCATGCGGCCGTAACCCATCTGGCGCAATACCTGGTCAAAACGCTGGGCGTCAAACTGGCCATCCTGCTGGAATTCGGGAAACTGCAGAATGAAACTGTCAACAGCAGCATTGGAGCTGGTCATGCCCGAGTTTGCCGCCGCCTGCATCAGCAGCTTGCGGCCGATCAGGGTTTTCAGTGCCATTTCATTGAGCAGTTTGTCATCCAGCGAGCCCATGTCGAAATCGGCACCAAACTGCTGGGCCAGCTGACGTTGCTGAATGCTTTTTTCCTGGGCCAGTGCCTCCAGGGTGATTTCCTCACCATTGACCTTGGCCGCGTTGTTGCGGTTACTGGTCGAGCTCATGATGGCTTCGAAACCGGTAAACGAAAGCAGGACGACAATCAGGCCGACAATGACCTTGGAAATCCAGCTGGTAGAGCGGTCCCTGATGTTTTGCAGCATAAATCCTCCGGAACGGGGCGCAATTAGAAGTACAAAAAACAAAGGCGCACCAGTAGATGCGCCTTTGTTTCAGTCGATCCGCTAACGGATCAGGCTACGCCTTGAATTAGGCGTTCACCGCATCTTTCAGCGCCTTGCCAGCCTTGAAGCCTGGAACCTTGGCAGCGGGGATTTCGATGCTCTTGCCGGTTTGCGGGTTGCGACCGGTACGGGCAGCACGATCCTTTACGGAAAAGGTGCCAAAGCCAACCAGTACAACAGAGTCACCCTCTTTCAGGGCTTCGGTTACTGTTTCCAGCACCGCGTCCAGCGCACGGCCAGCAGCAGCTTTGGGCAGGTCAGCAGCAGCTGCTACTTTTTCAATCAATTCTGATTTGTTCACTCGTAAATCCCCTTTTGAATTCAAACGTAGAATCTTGTCGATGGTTGTGCAAGATAATGAGTTGTTTACCTTCAGTCAACACTTCAAGTCTGCTTTACATGCAAACTTGTTATAAACCTCGCAAATCAAGCGATCAGTGCGTGCGGCGACGCTCCCCTGACGGCTCTTCCGTGGCTCGGTCACGCTGCAGCAATAGCTCTACTTCTGCATCGGCCAGCGGCTCGGGTGCGTATTGTAGAGCGATTGCCAGCACTTCATCAATCCATTTTACGGTACGTATATCAAGATCTGCCTTGATATTGTCCGGAATCTCCTTCAGGTCAGCCTTGTTTTCTTCGGGAATCACGATGATCTTGATACCACCACGGTGAGCGGCCAGCAGCTTTTCCTTCAACCCGCCAATTGCCAGCACTTCACCACGCAAAGTGATCTCGCCGGTCATGGCCACATCGGCACGTACCGGAATCTTGGTCAGCGATGACACCAGGGCCGTACACATGCCGATACCGGCACTTGGGCCATCCTTGGGGGTGGCACCTTCGGGCATATGGATGTGTATGTCGGTCTTCTCGTAGAAGTTGGGTGCTATGCCCAGCGCCTGCGCACGGCTGCGTACCACGGTCATGGCGGCGGTCATGGATTCGGCCATGACATCACCGAGCGAGCCGGTCTTGATCAGCTGACCCTTGCCCGGCATGGTGGCCGTTTCGATGGTCAGCAGCTCGCCGCCCACCTGGGTCCAGGCCAGTCCGGTCACCTGACCGATCTGGTTTTCGGTCTCGGCCAGACCATAGCGGAACTTGCGCACGCCGAGCAGATCTTCGAGCATCTCCGGCAGCACTTCGACACTGATATCCTTGCTATCCTGGTGCTTTTTCACCAGTTTGCGGCACACCTTGGCAATCTGGCGTTCCAGACCACGCACACCGGCTTCACGGGTATAGAAGCGCACGATATCCAGGATCGCCTCGTCGCTGATGGTCATTTCCTTGTCTTTCAGGCCATTGGCCTTGCGCTGCTTGGGCACAAGATACTTCTGGGCGATATTCAGCTTTTCATCCTCGGTGTAGCCCGGGATGCGGATGACTTCCATACGGTCCAGCAGTGGGCCAGGAATGTTCATCGAGTTGGCGGTACAGACGAACATGACGTCGGACAGGTCGTAATCCACTTCAAGGTAGTGGTCGTTGAAGCTGTGGTTCTGTTCCGGGTCCAGCACTTCCAGCAGTGCCGAGGCCGGATCACCACGCATGTCACTGGCCATCTTGTCGATCTCGTCGAACAGGAACAACGGGTTGCGTACACCGGCCTTGCTCAGGCGCTGAATCAGGCGACCCGGCATGGAGCCGATATAGGTGCGGCGGTGACCACGAATTTCCGCTTCGTCACGCACACCGCCCAGCGCCATGCGTACATATTTGCGGTTGGTGGAACGGGCAATGGACTCGGCCAACGAGGTCTTGCCCACGCCGGGCGGCCCTACCAGGCACAGGATGGGGCCTTTCAGCTTGCGTACGCGCTTCTGTACTGCCAGGTACTCCAGGATGCGCTCCTTGACCTCGTCCAGGCCATAGTGGTCGGCATCCAACACTTCCTCGGCCTTGTCCAGATCCAGGCGCACACGGGTGCGCTTGTGCCAGGGCACATTCACCATCCAGTCGAGATAGGTGCGCACCACAGTGGCCTCGGCCGACATGGGCGACATCTGTTGCAGCTTCTTCAGCTCTGCATTGGCCTTGTCCAGCGCTTCCTGCGGCATTTTTGCCTCATCAATGCGCTTGCGCAGGGCCTCGACCTCGTTATGGCCGTCTTCATCTTCGCCCAGCTCTTTCTGGATCGCCTTCATCTGTTCGTTCAGATAGTAGTCACGCTGGCTGCGCTCCATCTGCTTCTTGACGCGGCCACGGATGCGCTTTTCCATCCGCTGCA
>CAZKTB010000082.1:0-6561 GCA_964555485.1 uncultured Thiopseudomonas sp.
GTCAGCAGAAGTGAAACGCAGCTCTTTCAGGCCGAAATCGAAGCTGCCGGTACCGCGTAGATGGAAGCCGCAGGCTGACAGCACCAGGGCCATGGACAGGGTAAGCAGATGGGCTAGACGCATGGTGGAACCTATGTGGATATGAAATTCGCTATCGGGAGCCGACATTCAATGGCTGCAAGCGGGCGGCACGCTGGCCGTCACATGCAAGTGGCTGCCCGGAGGCAGCCACAACCAAGGATCAGTTGGCGACAATATTAACCAGTTTGCCGGGCACTACAATCACTTTGCGGATGGTCTGGCCTTCGGTGTGACGCAGCACGTTCTCGTTTTCACGGGCGCTGGCCTCGATTTCCTCGCGGCTGGCGCTGGCCGGCACTTCGATATGGCCACGCAGCCTGCCGTTGACCTGTACCACCAGTTGCAGGCTGTCCTGCACCAGGGCGTCCTTGTCTGCCACAGGCCAGGGCGCATCGATGATCGGCGTGTCATGACCCAGCTGCTGCCAGATGACGTGGCTGATATGTGGAGCGATCGGGGCCAGCAACAGGCAGACACTTTCCAGGCCTTCCTGCAGCAGGCTGCGGTCCAGATCGCTGCTGGCTGGTGCCTTTTCCAGACTGTTCATCAGCGTCATCACCTGGGCAATGGCGGTGTTGAACTTGTGGTGCTGGCTGATATCGCGGCTGGCATGCTCGATGACAGCGTGGATGCCACGGCGCAGCTCTTTCTGTTCGGCGCTGAGGTTGTCCGGGGCTACGCGGTTCACCGGGCCAGCACTGACATGTTTGTGGGCAAGACGCCAGACACGGCGCAGGAAGCGGCTGGCACCCTCGATGCCGGAGTCGGACCACTCAAGGCTCATCTCTGGTGGTGCGGCAAACATCATGAACAGGCGGCAGGTGTCGGCACCGTACTGGTCGATCATCACCTGGGGGTCTACGCCGTTGTTCTTGGACTTGGACATCTTCTCGGTACCGCCGATCTGTACCGGCTGGCCGTCGGCCTTGAGCGTGGCACCCAGTGCCTTGCCCTTGCTGTCCTGTTCGACCTCTACTTCTTCGGGGTTGAACCATTCGCGGCCACCATTGGGCAGCATGCGGTAATAGGTATCTGCTACCACCATGCCCTGGGTGAGCAGGTTGGTGAATGGTTCGTCGCTGCCGATCAGGCCTTCGTCACGCATCAGCTTGTGGAAGAAACGCGCATACAGCAGGTGCAAAATGGCGTGCTCGATGCCGCCAATGTACTGATCGACCGGCAGCCAGTAGTCGGCGGCCTTCTTGTCGACCAGGCCGGTGTCCAGCTTCGCCGAGGCATAGCGGGCGTAGTACCAGGAGGACTCGACAAAGGTGTCCATGGTATCGGTTTCGCGGCGGGCGTCAGCGCCACACTTGGGGCACTGGCACTCGTAGAATTCGGGCATCTTGGCCAGCGGGTTGCCGCTGCCATCGGGAATTACGTTTTCTGGCAGCACCACCGGTAGCTGGTCTTCAGGGACCGGCACATCACCACAGCTCGGGCAGTGGATGATGGGAATCGGGCAGCCCCAGTAGCGCTGGCGGCTGATGCCCCAGTCACGCAGACGGAACTGGGTTTTGCGCTCACCGCGCTTTTTTGCCTCAAGATCGGCGACGATGGCGTCAAATGCGGCCTGGAACTCCAGGTTGTCATACTTGTCGCTGTTGACGGTCAGCACGTTGTCCTTGTCGGCATACCAGTCCTGCCACTCCTTGTCGCTGAATTGCAGGCTGTCGTCGGTGCTGCGGTAGACCTGCTTGATCGGCAGGCTGTACTGGTTGGCAAACTCGAAGTCGCGCTCGTCATGGGCGGGAACCGCCATCACGGCACCTTCGCCGTAGCCCCAGAGCACGTAGTTGGCGACATACACAGCCAGCTTCTCGCCGCTGAGCGGATGGGTAACGAATTGGCCGGTGGCCATGCCCTTCTTCTCCATGGTGGCCATGTCGGCCTCGGCGGTAGGGGCGGTCTGGCACTCCTTGATGAAGGCTGCCACTTCAGGGCTGCTCTCGGCGGCACGCTGGGCCAGCGGATGTTCGGCAGCTACGGCGACATAGGTCGCACCCATCAGAGTGTCAGGACGGGTGGAATAGACACGCAGCTGACCGTCGATGCCGACGCTGTCCTTGTCGTAGTCGAAGACGATATCGGCACCAAAGCTCTTGCCGATCCAGTTGCGCTGCATGGTCTTGACCTGCTCGGGCCAGCCATCCAGTTTGTCCAGATCAGCCAGCAGCTCTTCGGCGTAGGCGGTGATCTTGAAGTAGTACATGGGGATTTCGCGCTTTTCCACCAGCGCGCCGGAACGCCAGCCGCGACCCTCGATCACCTGCTCGTTGGCCAGGACAGTATTATCCACCGGATCCCAGTTCACGGTGCCTTTTTTCTGATAGATGATGCCTTTCTGATACAGACGGGTGAACAGCCACTGCTCCCAGCGATAGTAGTCAGGCTTGCAGGTAGCCAGCTCGCGTGACCAGTCCAGTGCCAGTCCGAGCTGGTTGAACTGCTTCTTCATGTAGTCGATGTTCTGGTAGGTCCAGGCTGCCGGAGCCACCTTGTTCTGGATGGCGGCGTTTTCTGCCGGCATACCAAAGGCATCCCAGCCCATGGGCTGCATCACGTTCTTGCCCAGCATGCGCTGGTAACGGCTGATCACGTCACCGATGGTGTAGTTGCGCACGTGGCCCATGTGCAGGCGGCCGCTTGGATAAGGGAACATGGACAGGCAGTAGTAGGATTCCTTGCTGCTGTCTTCTTTCACTTCAAAGGATTTGTTCTGTGCCCAGAATTCTTGCGCCTGGGACTCGACTGCGCTGGGTTGATACTGTTCGTGCATGATGCTGGCTGATATCTACAAGAAAAAAGAATGGAAATGATCGGACTAGGATACATGAAGCAGGGCCGCTTCGCCTATGTTCTGCAGCTTGGCGGCCATGACGGGGGTGTTACAAAGCAAAACATCGCTCGGTAAGCTGCGGACGAGGGGGCTCAGTAGAACAGCCGGTATAGCCATAGTCCCAGAAGTTCGTTCAGCAACTGGCTGTTTTGCCAGAAGGCGCGGCTTTCTGGCAGCCAGCCGCCCAGTGGTTTGCCTGCTGCCATGCTGTAGAAACCCTGGGGAGCGGGAATCACCTGCAAGCCGGCCTGCTCGAAACTCCAGCGGGAGCGGCGCATATGCCAGGCGTCGGTGACCAGCACAACGCTGTTTATGCCCCGGGCTTGCAGGATCTCGGCACTCAAGAGGGCGTTTTCCCAGGTGGTGCGGCTGCGCTCCTCCAGCCAGCGGGCGGATACGGCAAAGTCTTGCTGCAAGGTATCGGCCATGATGCGGGCCTCGCTTGGTGGCCGATTGTAGTGCAGACCACCGCTGACCAGTACCGGCAAACCGGACACCTTTTCCAGGCGTGCGGCGTAGCGCAGGCGCTGGGTGGCAAACAGGGAGGGCTGGTCAGAACCCCAGGCAGGATCGACCGGCTCGCGACCGCCACCGAGAACGACAATGGCATCCGCCTGACTGGATAATGTGGGCCATTGCTCCTGGGTCAGTGCGGGCTGATTTTCCAGATAACCGGCCAGCTGCTGTGTAACCAGTGGCAGACTCAGGGCATAAAAGAGCCCCAGCGTGGCAAAAAACAGCAACGCAGAAAACTTCGGCAGCCGTTTGCGCAGCAGCCATGCAGCCAGCAAAAGCAGAAACAGGCTACCGGGCGGCATGCCCAGTTGTTTGAGGATGAAGCGCCAAGTCATGGAGATATTTTGCCGTTTTGGCCTACGGAGTGGCAGATTGTAGCAATTCTGTGACCTGTGCACGCATTGCCAAAATAAAAATGACTACTGTTGGACGCAGCTCACAAAAGGGAAGTTGAGTGTTCTCAGAAGGAACCTATGCATGGATGCATTCAAATTCTTGGGAAGTGCCTGTTGCTTATGGGTGCTTCTGCTTATCCTGCCAGTCGAGGCAGCAACACTGCCCGGTGACCGGGACCTTGCCCATGACCGCCAGCAGCGTCTGTTGCAGGAACAGCAGCAACGACTCGACGAGCTGCAAAATCTGCCCGGAGCGTTGCCGGACTTCATCACTGAACCTCCAGGCGCTGACGGCCATTGCATTAATGTACAGCGCATCGAACTGTCCGGTGCCAGCCTGCTTGGCCATGCAGTGCAGAATAAACTGCTTCAGCCATATCAGGGACAATGCCTGACAACGACTCGGCTCAACCTGCTGCTGCAGGACATCACTCACGCCTATCTTGAACGTGGCTATGTAACCACCCGGGCCTATCTGCCCGCGCAGGATTTGAGCGGCGGCACCCTGCAGGTACAGGTGATCGAAGGCCGTGTTGAGGAGCTGGACGGAGCAGAGGCGTTGAACCCGCTTGAGCTGCAGATGCTGTTGCCGCTCAAACCTGGCGAGCCGTTCAATATCCGCAATCTTGAACAGGCGGTGGACCAGCTCGGACGCTTGTCGTCCAGGCGAGTGCAGTTCGACCTGCAACCTGGCGAAGCGGTTGGCGGCAGCCGGGTCATCGCCCGTGGCGAGCGTAATCAGCCCTGGCGTGTTGGCCTGAGTCGTCACAACGATGGCCAGCGCAGCACCGGCGAGCAGCAGTGGAACACCTGGCTTAGCTGGGACAGCCCGCTGGGACTGGCTGACCAGCTCAACATTCACGGCAGCAAGGATGCCGTCAGCGACCGTTATCGTCACTCGGCCAGTCATGGCTTCAATTATCAGCTGCCCTATGGCTGGTGGACCCTTGGTTATCACTATAGCCACAGCTATTACCGCACCCGCACGCAGGGACAGGGGTTTCCCTTTGTGCTCGATGGTGTCAGCACTACGCAAGCGCTGAATGCCGAACGGGTGATCCATCGTGACGGAGTGAGCAAAACGGCCATCAACTTTGGTCTCAATCACCTGCGCAGCCGTAACTATCTGGACAATTACCTGCTGGATGTCTCCAGCCAGCGCCTGACTGAGTATCAACTGGGTTTCAACCATGGCCGGCGAGTGGGCAGCGCATTCGTTAACGTTGAACTGGGCTGGCAGCGCGGCAGCGGCGCACTGGATGCACAGCGCAAGGGCTCACCCAAAGGCGGCCAGCCGGTGGCCCGTTATAACAAATACACAGTTACCGCGAGTTACCTGCAGCCCTTTCAGCTGGCCGGTGAACGTTTCAGTTTCGACAGTCTGCTGAGTGCCCAGCGCAGTGAAGACGTACTTTACAGTCCGCAACGTTTCAGCCTGGGCGGCCTGTACTCCATCCGTGGCTATAAAGATCAAAGCCTGACCGGTGATAGCGGCTATTACTGGCGCAATCAGTTGCGCTGGAGCAGGCCAGTGACCTGGCACTGGTTGCAACCACTTCTGCAGCAATACAGCCTGCTGGCTGCCTATGATCTGGGTGCCATTCGTGGCGACAAATACAACCATGAAAGCAGCGGTCGCATGAGCAGTCATGCATTTGAATTCAGCGCACAGGGCAAGCATCTGGCGCTTTCCGTGACTAGTGCCCGCAGCTTGTCCCGCCCGAATGCCCTTGAGCGCAAGGAAAGGCCGCTGTATTTCCGTATCGATTTTTTCTTGTAAAGGACTACAAGATGAACATCCAGAGCCCCCTGTTCAAAACCATCGCCCAGCTGCTGATTGCCGTGATGTGGGCACAGCCCTTGCATAGTATTGCCGCCAACCTGCAGGTGGATCATAAGGGTGGTGGCAACACCCACGTCTCTGCAGCTGGTAATGGCGTGCCACTGGTCAATATCGCTACGCCCAGCAAAAAGGGACTGTCGCACAATAGATTCACCGACTACAACGTCGACCGGCAGGGGCTGATCCTCAACAACAGCACAGATAAGCTGACGCAAACGCAGCTGGGCGGCATCATCGTTGGCAACAGCCAGCTGAACGGCAAAGCGGCCAGCACCATTCTCAACGAGGTCACTGGTGGGCAGCGCAGTCAGCTCAAGGGCTACACCGAGGTGGCCGGCCAGCAGGCCCATGTGATTGTGGCCAACCCGCATGGCATCACCTGTGACGGTTGCGGCTTCATCAATACGCCACAGGTGACACTGAGCACTGGCCGACCGATGATCGAGCAGGGCCGATTGCAAGGCTATGACGTGGATAGTGGCGATATCGAGATAGCTGGCGCTGGACTGAATGCCAGTAATATCAGCCGCTTTGACCTGATTACCCGCAGTGCAAAAATCAATGCCGAACTGCATGCCAATGAGCTGAACATCATCACCGGCCGCAACCAGGTAGAAGCCGGAACCCTCAAAGTTACCGCCAAAACCGGTACGGCCAGTGACCAGCCGTTGCTGGCCATCGACAGCTCGGCGCTGGGTGGCATGTATGCCGGAGCCATCCGTCTGGTCGG
This sequence comes from uncultured Thiopseudomonas sp., assembly GCA_964555485.1. GTDB lineage: Bacteria > Pseudomonadota > Gammaproteobacteria > Pseudomonadales > Pseudomonadaceae > Thiopseudomonas. The sequence goes on from CAZKTB010000082.1 coordinate 6,405, forward strand.
CACCGAAGCCGGTGTGGGCGTCAAGCTGGCTGGCGATATGGCCGCCAGCAGTGGTGATGTCCAGATCGATGCCAATGGCCAGCTGACGCTGGCACGTGTGAGCGCAGCGCATGATCTTCACATCAATACGGCGCAAGACGTCGAGCTGACCCGGCAA
>CAZKTB010000083.1:0-6407 GCA_964555485.1 uncultured Thiopseudomonas sp.
ATTCATTCGAACTTGGCTATAGCTCACCGGCGTTGTGCGAATGAATTCGCACCTACAGAAAAAAGTCATGGCCGCACGGGTTTTCTACAGCTTGGCCAGCTCCTGCAGAAACTGCTCTTCGTCCAGCACCCGGATGCCCAGCTCCTGCGCCCTTGTCAGCTTGGAGCCGGCCGCTTCACCGGCCACCACTACACTAGTTCGGGCCGAAACCGAGCCTGCCACCTTCGCACCCAAGGCTTCCAGTTGCTGCTTGGCCTGGCTGCGGGTGAGCTGGCTCAGAGTGCCGGTCAGCACCCAGGTCTGGCCTGCCAGTGGCGCAGCCTCGGTCTCCGCCGCTTCACAACTCCAGTGCATACCGAAATCCAGCAGTTGCTGCTCGGCAGCACGGATCGAAGCCAGATTGTTTTCATCCTGCAAAAATTCGCGCAGCGCCCGGGCAGCCCTTTCCTGCAATCGGGGTACAGCACTGAGATCCAGCCAGTCGGCGGTCAGCAGTTTTTCCAGCGTGCCAAAGTGCTCCGCCAGACGCTGGGCACCGGTACGGGCAATACCGCTGACCTGCCACTGCTCGATAAAGGCCGGCAGACTGATGGAGCCGCGCAGTTCGGCTGCCACCTCGCCCTCCCCCTGCAAGCTGATACCGCATTGCAGCAGGTCATCCACTACCGAGCGGTTGTGTTCGTCCTGAAAGAAGTTGCAGATCTCATGGGCCACTTCCGAGCCCACATCCGGCAGCCAGATCAGGGTTTGCGGCAGGGCACGACGGATGTTGGTCAGCGAACCCAGCGAGCGCGCCAGGGTTTTGGCGGTTTCTTCACCGACATCGGGAATGCCCAGGGCAAACAGAAAACGCGCCAGCTCCGGCTGTTTGCTACCAGCGATGGCTTCCAGCAGGTTTTCTGTGGACAGCTCGGCAAAACCGTCCAGCTCCAGCACCTGCTCGCGGGTCAACCGATAGAGATCGGCTGGCGACTGCACCAGTTTGCGCTCGACCAGCTGATCAAGAATCTTTTCGCCCAGACCGTCAATTTCCATCGCCTTGCGCGAGACGAAGTGCAGCAGCGCCTGCTTCAGCTGGGCCGGGCAGCTCAGGCGGCCGACACAGCGCCAGATCGCTCCCTCGCTAAACGTCTCGCGACCCTTGCTGCGGTGCACCAGGCGGGTGCGCTCCACGTCGGAACCGCATTCAGGACAATGCTGCGGCATCTCCACCGCACGGGCATCGGCCGGCCGGCGCTCCAGTACCACCTGGGTCACCTTGGGGATGACATCGCCGGCACGACGGATGATGACGCTGTCACCCACCATTAGCCCCAGCCGCTCGATCTCGTCCATGTTGTGCAGCGTGGCATTGGATACGGTCACACCGCCCACCTGTACCGGCTGCAGGCGTGCCACCGGAGTGATGGCGCCGGTGCGCCCCACCTGGAATTCCACCGCCTGCAGCACTGTGATCTCTTCCCGCGCCGGAAACTTGTAGGCAATCGCCCAGCGCGGCTCGCGGGCGCGAAAGCCCAGCTCTTCCTGCAGCTCGACACTGTTGACCTTGAACACCACACCGTCAATTTCGTATGCAAGACGATCGCGGCGCTCGCCGATATTCTGGTAATAGTCGATACAACCCTGCACGCCCTGCACCACTCGCATTTCCGGGCTGACCGGAATGCCCCACTGCTTCAGCTGCAGCAGGCTTGCACTCTGGCTTTCGGCCAGATCGGCACTGGCGCTGCCGTACGAACAGAATTCCAGCGGACGGGTGGCCGTGATACGCGGATCCAGCTGGCGCAGACTGCCAGCGGCGGCATTGCGCGGGTTGGCAAAGGGTTTGCCGTTCTCTTCCAGCAGGCGCTGGTTCATGGCCTCAAAGCTCTCCAGCGGCATGTACACCTCGCCGCGCACTTCCAGCTCATCCGGCCAGTCATCACCCTGTAGTTTCAGCGGCACATTGCGGATGGTACGTACGTTGTGGGTGATATCTTCACCAGTGGTGCCGTCACCCCGGGTCGCCGCCTGTACCAGCAAGCCATCGCGATACAGGATACTGACCGCCAGGCCATCCAGCTTGGGCTCGCAACAGAACTCGATCGGCCCGGGTCCCTCGGCAAACAGATCGCCTGTGGCACCTGCGGTTTCTTCCGAACCGACACGCTGGGCAAAAGCGCGGATATCGGCCTCGACAAAGGCATTGCCAAGGCTGAGCATGGGCACCGCGTGACGCACCTGGCTAAAACCGTCCAGCGGCTGACCGGATACCCGCTGGGTTGGCGAGTCTGGCGTTACCAGCTCAGGATGCTCCTGCTCCAGCTGCTTCAGCTGGCGGAACAGGCGGTCGTATTCGGCATCAGGCACACTGGGCGTATCCAGCACGTAATACTGGTAATCGTGGTGAAGAATCTGCTCGCGCAGTTGTTGCAGCTGCTGCGCAATGGAGTCAGTGGCGGTCATGGAGTGAGTCCGGATTCAATGCGGTTGAATGAAAAAGCGCCGGACATTTGCATGCACGGCGCTTTTAGTCGTGTGGTACCAACCCGTGTCTGTCAGTATTTCAGACGCAGCTGGCGACGCTCGTAGTCCAGCACGCGCTGGCGGTAGTGTTCAATAGTCTGTCGGGTCAGGTCGCTGCGGTGATCGTCCTTGAGTTCGCCACCCAGCTCGCTGGCCAGTTTGCGTGCTGCGGTCAGCATCAGCTCAAATGCCTGCTTCGGCTGCTTGGGACCTGGCAGGCTCATGAAGAAGAACACTGAGCGAGTGCTGAAGCCATCCAGGTTGTCCAGATCGAAAATACCCGGGTTGAGCGCATTGGCCATGGAGAACAGCTTTTCGCTGTTGCTCGACGCGCTCTCGTGGCGATGGAAAATGTCCATGTCACCAAAGCGCATGCCGCTTTCCAGTACCGATTGCAGCAAGTCCGGTCCCTTGAAACCTTCCGGCGACAGGGATTCGACATAGATAATGAAGACCTCTTCCGGCTCGGGCTCCTCATCATCTGCCGCAACGGCAGGCTCGGGCACCACTTCAGGCTCAGGTTGCGGCTCGGGCTCAGGCTCCAGCACGGGCTCGGGCTCAACCCGGGTGCTATGGATTACGGGCACAACCGGCGGCTCGGGCTCTTCTGTAAACCCGGGCTCGTTATCGAAATCCGCTGGCTCCAGCGAGCTGAACACCTGGGGTTCAGGGTGCATATCGGGCTCGTTGTCATCACCCAGTACCGGTTCTTTGGGTTGGGCGACACGTGCCGGCCCGAGAATTTCAGAGTTTTCCGCTTCTTCGGAGAACTGGCTGATCAGTTTGCGATCCAGTTTGAACTTGAGGGTACTGCGACCCAGGTAGCGGCGAAAGCCGTCCGCCACAATGGCCAAAATGATCAAGACGCCAACAATAACCAGCCACTCACGCAGTCCGATATCCATAAACCCCTAACCCGTGACAAACTCAAAACATGAAAAAGTACTAGAAATCAGTCGTAAACTATCATGGCTTTAACCTTTGATAAACCGGTCAGAGTCCATTTTACGAGCTTTGTTACATAAAACGCCGAATTCTAACAAAACTGGCAACCATTTGGCACTGTCATGCCAACAACCAGCTCACTGCTCTGCCAGGGCTACCGCCTCCTCCAGGTTCACCGATACCAGTCGTGAACAGCCAGGTTCCTGCATGGTGACGCCAAGCATCTGTTCCGCCATTTCCATGGCGATCTTGTTGTGGGTGATGTAGATGAATTGCACCTGCTCGGACATTTCTTTCACCAACCGCGCATAACGGCCAACGTTGGCGTCATCCAGCGGTGCATCCACCTCGTCCAGCATGCAAAACGGTGCCGGATTGAGCTGAAAAATGGCAAACACCAGCGCCAGCGCGGTCAGCGCCTTCTCGCCACCGGAAAGCAGATGAATGGTGCTGTTTTTCTTGCCGGGTGGCCGCGCCATGATTGCCACGCCGGTATCCAGCAGGTCCTCACCGGTCAGCTCCAGCCAGGCCAGACCACCACCAAACACCTTGGGAAACAGCGTTTGTAGACCGTCGTTGATGCGGTCAAAGGTTTCCTTGAAGCGCTGGCGGGTTTCGCGATCAATCTTGCGGATGACGTTTTCCAGCGTATCCAGCGCTTCTTCCAGGTCATCATTTTGCGCATCGAGAAACCGCTTGCGCTCCGACTGCTGCTGAAACTCTTCAATCGCTGCCAGGTTGATCGCCCCGAGCCGCTGCACCTGGCCGTTCAGCTGCTCCAGCTGTGCCTGCCAGGCTTCTTCGCTGGCGTCAGCCGGCAGAGCGGCAAAGATCAGTTGCAGGTTTTCACCGGCACCGTGCAGCTGCTGCTCCAGCCCGTCGCGCTGTACTTTCAGGGTATGCCAGTCAAGGCGCAGCTTTTGTGTGTCCTCACGGATCTGTTCGGCCAGCCGGGCAGCTTCCTGGCGCTGCTGGTCAACCTGACGCAACTGGTTGTCCAGCTCCTCCAGTTGCAAGCGCTCCGCACGCAGTTCGTCATCGGCCTGCAATCGTTGTTGCAGTTGTTCTTCCAGCCGGGCCTGCAACAGCTCAACCGGTGACTCGCCATCGGCCAGTCCCAAGGCCAGTTGCTCCTGACGCTGGCTGGCACGCTCGATTTGCTGCTGCAGACGCTCCAGCGCCTGTGCTGTTGCCTGACGCTGTGTATTGAGGGTTCCATATTGCAGTTTGAGCTCTTGCCAGCGTTGCTGTTGTTGCCCGGCAGCCTGGCGGCACTGTTCATGACGCTGGCGCATGTCGGCCTGGCGCTGTTGCAACTGGTCGGCACTGGCCTCGCTCAGCAGCACGGCCTCCTGCACCTGTTCCAGTTGCAGCTGCAGTTCGGCCTGCTGTTCACGCTCCAGCTGTTGCTGTTCCTGCAGTTCCTGCTGTTGCTGTCGGCCCTGTTCACGACGCTGCTGCAATTGCTCGTTGCGCGCCTGCTCGGCGGCCAGACGGCTTTGCAGTCGGGCCAGAGCGGCACTGTCCAGCTGCTCGCGCTCACGTAACTGGCGCAACTCCTGCTGCAAGCGGTTGCGTTGCTCGCTGCAGGCGTCCAGTTGTTTTTGCTGGCCGGCAAGCATCAGCTGCAACTCGTCCTCTTCGGCCGTCAGCTGCTCCAGCATTTGCGCCCGCTGCAGCATGCCCTGCTGCTGGTGTTCACCGCGTTGCAGTCGGAAAAAACTCTGACTGAGCCAGCAGCCATCACGGGTAACCAGACTCTGGCCAGCGGGCAGCTGCGACAGGCGTAGCAAAGCCTCAGCCAGAGTTTCCACCGGTTGCACCTGCGCCAGCCAGGGAGAAAGATCCACATCCGGATGCCGCACCTTTTCCAGCAACGAGCCGGCGGGGGCCGCTACCGGGGCGACACTCCTGACCAGCCGCAAATGGCCATCCTTCAGGTCCGAGCAATCGTTCGGCCAGTCGCTGACACAGCGAGCCTGCACATCAGCGGCAAGTACCGTTTCCACCGCCAGCTCCCAGCCAGACTCCACCTGCAGGCCATCCAGCAGGCGTGCTGACTGATCCAGATTCTGGGCCTGTAACCAGGGCTGCAAGCCATCATCGATTTGCAGCGCCTGTTCCTGCAGTGCCTGCAACGCACTGAGCTGGCCCTGCAGCTGGTGCAGACGCGAGCTGCCCTGATTCAGCAGCTGTTGCAGCTGTTGTTCCTGCTGTTGCAAGGCACCCAGCTGCTCCTGTTGCTCTTCCTGTTGCAGCTGCAATTCCTGCAATTGCTCCTGCAACAGGGCCTGTTCTTCCTGCATGGAAGCAAGATCGGTCTCGCCCATGCTGGCCTGCAGGCTGTCCTGTTCGGCCTGCAGTCGCTGCAACCGCTGCTCCAGTTGACGGCCACTGTTCTCCAGCTGCTGCAACTGCAAACGCACCCGCTGCAGTTCTTCGCGAGGACGCTGGCCCTGCAGGCTGGCCGTCTGCCACTGCTCCTGCCAGTGCTGCCAGGCCTCCTCGGCCTGCATCAACTCGGCTTGTGCCAGCTCATGCTGTTCTTCAGCCAGCGCCAGCTCTTCCTGCAGCACGACATCCTGCTCATCCAGCAATGCCAGCTGCTCCCTGTCCTGCAACAGGTGGCTTTCCGTCTCGGCACGCTGGCGTTCGGCGTCACGCAGGTCATCGTGCAGCTGCTGCAAACGCTGGCGGGCATGCTGGATATCCTGTTCGGTGCGGGCAATATCGGCGCCGACCACATAGAAGCGGGCCTGGGCCTGATTGAAACTTTCCGTCTGCTCGTGGTGACGGTCACGCAGCTGCTCGGTTCGGGCATCGGCCTGATATTGCAGGTGCACCTGTTCCTGCAGGCTGGTTTCCCGTTCATCGAGCTGCTGTTGCAACGCAGCGGCCTGCCCGTCCAGGCTGCGCCAGCGCATGGCGGTGAGCTGGGTTTCCAGCAGCCGGACCTG
>CAZKTB010000084.1:0-6292 GCA_964555485.1 uncultured Thiopseudomonas sp.
GCGCTTGGCCTTCTCGATCACCATCTAGGCCACCTGGACGTGACGGGCCGGTGGCTCGTCGAAGGTGGAGGCAACCACTTCGCCGCGCACGGTGCGCTGCATCTCGGTCACTTCTTCCGGGCGCTCGTCGATCAGCAATACGATCAGATGGCACTCGGGGTTGTTGCGCGCGATGTTGGCAGCGATGTTCTGCAGCATCAGGGTTTTACCCGCCTTCGGCGGTGCCACGATCAGGCCGCGCTGACCCTTGCCGATTGGCGAGGCCAGGTCGATGGTGCGACCGGTCAGATCCTCGGTGGAACCGTTACCCGCTTCCATCACCAGACGCTGGGTCGGAAACAGCGGCGTCAGGTTCTCGAACAGAATCTTGGTCTTGGCGTTTTCCGGACGGTCATAGTTGATGGAATCAACCTTGAGCAGGGCAAAGTAGCGCTCGCCTTCCTTCGGCGGACGGATCTTGCCGACAATGCTGTCACCGGTACGCAGGTTGAAGCGGCGGATCTGGCTGGGCGACACATAGATGTCGTCCGGGCCGGCCAGGTAGGAAGCACCCGCCGCACGCAAAAAACCGAAACCGTCCTGGAGGATCTCCAGCACGCCATCGCCGGATATCTCTTCACCACTTTTGGCGTGGCGCTTGAGCAGTGCGAAAATGATGTCCTGCTTGCGTGAGCGGGCCATGTTGTCCATGCCCATGGCAGCAGCCATGTCCAGTAATTCGGTTACGGGCTTTTGTTTTAATTCGGTCAGATTCATAGGAAGGAAGGAAATAAGTGTTCGGAAAAGCAGCTGCCAACCGGGCAGATTGGCCACAAAAGCAGTTGCTGAATGGATCCAATACGAAAACGGGGGAGGGGTATTGGTCAGGGAGTGCGACGGCTTGCGCGTCACGAGTGGTGAATCTACCACCAGTAGCCGCGTGCGTCCAGCCTTGTCGGCCAGTCAGCGGTCTTGAAGTGTTTGTTGCAACAGACTGCGCTGGCCGGCTGCCTGAAAGGCATCCGGCCAAAACCAGTCAGTATCAGATATGGCTGTCGATGAAAGCGGCCAGCTGACTCTTAGACAGGGCACCCACCTTGGTGGCTTCGACATTGCCGTTCTTGAACAGCATCAGGGTTGGAATGCCACGCACGGCGTACTTGGGCGGGGTTTCCTTGTTGTCGTCGATGTTCAGCTTGCAGATCTTGATCTTGCCGGCATATTCCTGGGCAATCTCTTCCAGCACAGGTGCGATCATCTTGCATGGGCCACACCACTCGGCCCAGTAGTCAACCAGGACCGGACCTTCCGCCTGCAAGACATCGCGCTCAAAACCTGCGTCAGTGATGTTGCTGATATGTTCGCTCATGAAAGACTCCGCTATGTAATGTAATTTGGTGAAGATGCCATGTATCATAGCTCGACTTTAGTGGCAGTGAAAGCCGGCCATGAATTTTCCGGTCTGGCACAAGGCCATCTGTTGCACGTTCAATCCTCTGCTGATTGTCACAGCTTGCCCTGTCATTCAAAAGCGGGAGCAACCACCGTCAATCCGGGAATCAGGCCATGCCCCAGCATAAAAATTTCCCCCTGATAGCTGCCATCGACCTGGGCTCCAACAGCTTTCACATGGTACTGGCCAAAACCGGCCAACAGGACATCCGCATCCTCGACCGCATGGGCGAAAAAGTGCAGCTGGCAGCCGGGCTGGACGAACGGCTGCACCTGCAGGAGGATGCCATGCAGCGCGGGCTGGACTGCCTGCGACGTTTTGCCCAGCGTATCGGCGACCTGCCGCCCGGCAGCGTCAGGGTAGTGGGCACCAGCACATTACGGGTCGCCCTCAACCGCCGCGAGTTCATCGAACGTGCGGAAGCCATACTTGGCCACGATGTCGACGTCATTTCCGGCCCTGAGGAAGCGCGCCTGATCTATCTGGGCGTGTCACAAACCCTGCCGGACAGTCCCGGCCGCCGGCTGGTGGTAGATATCGGCGGCGGCAGTACCGAATTCATCATCGGCCAAGACTTCGAACCCAAGCATCGTGCCAGCCTGCAAATGGGCTGCGTCAGCTATGGGCAGCGCTTTTATCCCGACGGCAGTATTTCCCCGGCCAACTACAAACAGGCCTATATGGCCGCTCGACTGGAGTTGATGGAAAGCGAGCAAACCCTGCGCCGCATGGGCTGGCAGGACTGCGTTGGTGCTTCCGGTACCCTGCGCTCGGTGGCCCAGGCCTGTCATGCCACCGGAATAGGGCAAGGCGAGATCAGCCGGCCCGGCATCAACTACCTGAAGCAGCAACTGTTTAAGCTGGAAAACAGCGAACAGATTCGCCTGGCGGGCATCAAGCCCGAGCGCCGCTCTATTTTTCCCTCCGGTCTGGCCATTGTCGAAGCGATCTTCGATGCCCTGGAGCTTGAACAGATCGGCCAGGCCGATGGCGCACTGCGTGAAGGCGTGCTCTACGACCTGCTTGGCCGCCACCAACATGAGGATGTACGCGAGCGCGCCATTTCATCCCTGATGGCCCGTTATCATGTGGATACCACCCATGCCCAGCGCGTCGAACACAAGGCACTGGAGCTGCTGGAGCAGGTGGCTCCAGACTGGGATCTGGACGAGGAATGGCATGGCGAGTTGCTTGGCTGGGCCGCCCGTGTACATGAAGTGGGCCTGGATATCGCCCATTACCACTTTCACAAGCATGGCGCCTACCTGGTGGAGCACTCGGACCTGGCCGGCTTTTCACGCCAGGACCAACAGATGATGGCATTGCTGGTACGTGGCCACAGACGCAACATACCGCTGGACCGCTTCAACGAGTTCGGTAGTGATGCCGTGCCCCTGTTAAGGCTTTGTCTGGTACTGCGGCTGGCCATCCTGCTGCATCGTGTACGCAATACCAGGCACTGCATTCCCGATCTTGAGTTGCGTGCTTGTGACCACAGCCTGAGCATCTGCTTCCCTGAAAACTGGCTGGAAGACAATCCTCTGGCTGCCGCCGATCTGGCCAAAGAAGCCCAGTGGCTGCAGCGGGTCAATCATCAGCTGGTATTCGCCTGACCGCAGCGACCGGAGATTCCTCTTCTGCGCCGGCAGGAACCGGGTAGGGCGTCAGCTCCATCCGTACCAGTCGTCGTCCATACATGGCCAGCCAGCCATTACAGCGTTCCATGCCTGTTGCGCTGAACTCAAAACCGTAGCGTCGCACCAAGCGCCTGCGTCCGTCGGAGCAGACCAGCCAGCGCCAGCCGGCAAAAGCCACATGGGCATCCAGCAACTGCAAGCCTTCGCTGCGACAGCGTGCCTGTGCATGCTGTAACGCCAGCTCGCGCACACCGCGCCCACGCCAGGCCCAGCCCAACAGTGCCAGCAGAAAAAGGCCGGCAACCACCTCGCCGAGTGTCATATTGATTCCCATTGGCAATTCCCTGGTCAGCTGTCACACAGCATCCACAGGCCATGCGGCTGTGGATAACTTTTGGCGGCGCAGCTACAATAACCGATCTTTTGATCCATCTTTCGGGAGATGTCCGTGCCTGTCAATCTCTGGCTGCAATCCGTTGATTTCTTGCGTGACGAGCTGCCTGCCCAGCATTTCAACACCTGGATTCGTCCATTACAGGTTGAAAGCGAGGGCGGTCGCCTGCTGGTCTACGCACCCAACCGGTTTGTGCTGGACTGGGTCAATGACAAGTACTTCACCCGCCTGCTGGAACTGATGACGGAACGCAATAACGGTGAAGTACCTGACGTCAGCCTGCTGATCGGCAGCCGCAGCCAGCCGGCTGTCAGTGCGCCCGCTCCGGTGGCTCCTGTAGTCAGCCAGCCGGCACCTGTGGCTCCAGCCCCTGTAGCTGTTGCTCCCGCTCCGGCTCCAGCCGCTGCCCAGCCTCCTGCCGCCGAGACCACAGAGCAAAAATCGGTCGCTCCCAAGCATGTCAGCAATCTGAACCGCTCCTTCACCTTTGACAGCTTCATTGAGGGCAAGTCCAACCAGCTGGCACGGGCGGCTGCATGGCAGGTGGCAGACAACCCCAGCCACGGCTATAACCCGCTATTTCTGTATGGTGGTGTCGGTCTGGGCAAGACCCACCTGATGCATGCGATCGGCAACCACCTGCTGCAAAAGAAGCCCGGCGCCCGCGTGATCTACCTGCACTCCGAGCGTTTTGTTGCCGACATGGTAAAGGCGTTGCAAATGAACGCCATCAACGAGTTCAAGAACTATTACCGTTCGGTAGATGCCCTGCTGATTGACGACATCCAGTTCTTTGCCGGCAAGGAGCGCTCCCAGGAAGAGTTCTTCCACACATTCAACGCCCTGCTGGAAGGCAACCAGCAGATCATCCTGACCAGCGACCGCTTTCCCAAGGAAATCGACGGGCTGGAAGAGCGCCTGAAGTCACGTTTCGGCTGGGGCCTGACCGTTTACGTGGAGCCACCCGAGCTGGAAACCCGTGTCGCCATCCTGATGAAAAAGGCTGAACAGGGCAGGGTGGCACTGCCGCACGACTGCGCATTCTTCATTGCCCAGCGTTTCCGCTCCAACGTACGTGATCTGGAGGGCGCCCTGAAGCGGGTCATTGCCCACTCCCACTTCACCCACGAACCCATCAGCATCGACCTGATCCGCGAATCACTGAAAGACCTGCTGGCCCTGCAGGAAAAGCTGATCAGCATCGACAACATTCAACGCACCGTAGCCGAATACTATAAAATCAAGATCAATGATCTGTTGTCGAAACGCCGCTCGCGTTCGGTAGCCAGGCCACGCCAGGTAGCCATGGCACTGTCCAAGGAAGTCACCAACCACAGCCTGCCGGAAATCGGTGATGCCTTTGGTGGCCGCGATCACACCACGGTACTGCATGCCTGTCGTAAAATTGCCGAACTGCGCGAAGAAGACGCAGATATCAGCGAAGATTACGACAACCTGTTACGCACACTGACTTCATAAAATAAAACCAAGCCAGACGGATACATTTGCCAAGAGGCCCAACATGCAATTTTCCATCCTAAGAGAAGACCTGTTAAAACCGCTGCAACTGGTTGTTGGCGTTGTCGAGCGCAAACAAACCATGCCGGTGCTGTCCAACGTCCTGCTGGTCATCGACAACCAGCAACTGTCCCTGACCGGCAGTGACAGCGAAGTCGAGCTGATCGGACAGGTCAGCCTGAGCGAAGCGGCAGACGATGGTGAAATCACCCTGCCGGCCCGCAAGCTGATGGATATCTGTAAAAACCTGCCGGCCGAGGCAATGATCAATTTCCGCATGGACGAGCAGAAAATGCTGATTTCGTCCGGACGCAGCCGCTTCACCCTGACCACATTGCCGGCCTCGGACTTCCCGCAGATGAACGAGCAGGAAGATTCCTTTTCGTTCGAACTGCCCCAGGGCAACCTGCGTTACATCATCGAGCGTACCAGCTTCGCCATGGCACAACAGGATGTACGCTACTATCTCAACGGCCTGCTGCTGGAAACCGGTCCCGGCCGCCTGCGTGCAGTGGCCACAGACGGCCACCGTCTGGCCCTCTGTGATGCCGAAGCCGGCATTGATGGCAATGCTCCGCATCAGGTCATTGTCCCGCGCAAGGGCGTACTGGAGCTGGCGCGCCTGATGAGCGATGAAGACGCAACCGTACGCATCAGCCTGGGTGCCAACTACATTCGTGCCACCGGCAATCAGTTCACCTTTACTTCCAAACTGGTCGACGGCAAGTTCCCCGACTATGATCGCGTGCTGCCACGTGGTGGCGACAAGCTGGTAGTGGCAGAGCGTCAGCAGCTGCGTGAAGCCCTGAACCGTGCCTCCATCCTGTCCAACGAAAAATATCGTGGTATCCGTCTGCAGTTCGAGCAGGCACTGCTGCGTGCCCAGGCCAACAACCCCGAACAGGAAGCGGCAGAAGAAGAAGTCACCATCGATTACAACAGCAGCCCGCTCGACATAGGTTTCAACGTCAGCTACCTACTCGATGTACTGAGCGTGATGACTTCCAGTGAAGTGCGCATCACCCTGTCGGATGCCAACAGCAGCGCACTGCTGCAGGAAGGCGACAACAGCGACTCTTCCTATGTCGTGATGCCGATGCGACTCTGACATCCACACTGAATGTCCATCAGCCACATCTCGGTGACCGGCATCCGCAATCTGGAGCCGGTCACCCTTGCCCCTTCGCCACGCGTCAATCTTCTCTACGGTTGCAACGGCAGCGGCAAAACCAGCTTCCTTGAAGCCATCCACTTTCTCGCCCTGGCCCGCTCATTTCGCAGCACCCGCATTCAGCCCATGATCCAGCAAGG